>JANOOW010000431.1:0-8288 GCA_031421555.1 Hyphomicrobiaceae bacterium
GTCAGCGACGGACGCGCGCAGGTCTCGACACGCCGCAAGACGGTCAACGCGCGGACGCCTGCGCAAAGCACGTATATGCGCGCGATCGAGAAGACCGATCTCGTGTTCGGCATCGGCCCTGCGGGCACGGGCAAGACCTACATTGCCGTCGCTTTCGCCGCGCACTGCCTGGAAAAGGGCATGGTCGAGCGCATCATCCTGTCGCGTCCAGCGGTCGAGGCGGGCGAGCGGCTTGGCTTCTTGCCGGGTGACATGCGCGACAAAGTAGATCCCTATCTGCGGCCGCTCTACGACGCTTTGTACGACGTACTCCCGCCGGAAAAGGTCGAACGCGACCTGGAGGCTGGCATCATCGAGATCGCGCCGCTGGCTTTCATGCGCGGACGCACGCTTGCCAACGCGTTCGTCATCCTCGATGAAGCGCAGAACACAACGACGATGCAAATGAAGATGTTCCTGACACGGTTGGGCGAAGGCTCGAAGATGGTGGTAACCGGGGATCCGAGCCAGATCGATCTCCCGCCGGGACAGAAGTCTGGCCTCGAGGAGGCCGTGGGGCTGCTGGACGGCGTACCCGGCATTGAGGCGATCAGGTTCACGGCCGGCGATGTCGTGCGCCGCGATCTTGTGGCCCGCATCGTAGAGGCCTATGAACGGGCCGCACCGGTGAAGAAAGTTTGAGAATGCCGAAGGTCGAGATTGCCGGGCCCACTATCGGGGCCGCGGCCGAAGAATCCGAACCTCCGCGAGGTATCGCGCTCGATATCGTCGAGGAAGCCGGTGGATGGGCTTCCGCCGGCGACGTCGCAGTGCTCCTGGCGCCCTTGTTGGATGCCATCGGCCGCAATTGTGCGCTTCGGTCTCAACTGCCGGCCGAAGCCTGCCTCGCGCTCGCCGACGATGCCGCCGTGCGCAAACTGAATGCCGCTTTCCGCGCCAAAGATAGAGCGACGAACGTACTGTCCTTTCCGTCCGGTATGCCGGTCGTAGCCGGTCAGCCGCGCCAGCTCGGCGATATCATCTTGGGCTTCGAGACGATCGCCGCCGAAGCGGTTGAGCAGGGTGTGCCGCTGGCGGATCACATTCGTCATCTAGCGCTGCATGGGCTGCTGCATCTCATGGGCTATGATCACGAAGCGGACGCTGCGGCCGAGGCGATGGAAGCGCTCGAAATCGAAATTCTGGCAGAAATCGGGGTTGCCAACCCTTACGGCGAAGACGCACCCGTCATCGTATCGGGAGCTTTTCAATGACGACGCAACCTGTGGCGCAACCACCGCGTAATAACGCGGATGCGATCGACCAGCTCTCCAAGGATGGCGCTGGAGGTACCAATCCGCTGGGCTGGTTCGCAAGCCTGCGCGCGCGTCTGGGCTTGCCTGGCGGACCCTCATTACGGGAGACGATCGAGGACGCGCTGAAGGCCGACGACAAATCGCCGGATGCGTTCTCGGCGGAAGAGCGGAGTATGCTGCTTCGTTTGCTTCGCTTCGGCGCACTTCGCGTCGAAGACGTCATGGTGCCGCGCGCCGATATAATCGCGGCGGATGAAAGCGATACGATGGGGGAAGTCCTGCGTGTCTTCCAGGACGCAGGCGTGTCGCGCATTCCTCTGTTCAACGAAACGCTCGACGATCCGCGCGGCATGATCCACGTCAAGGACCTGCTGCAGTGGATGACCGGCGACGCGGGAAAGACGCCGGATGGCACCGATCGGCCGCTGCCGGATCTCGTCAAGATCGACCTGACGAAGACCGTGGTGGCGACGAAAATCCGGCGGCAGGTGCTTTATGTGCCACCATCGATGCCAGCCATGAACCTTCTCATCCGCATGCAGTCGACGCGCATCCACATGGCGCTGGTCGTCGACGAGTATGGTGGCACCGATGGCCTCGTTACGATCGAAGATCTGGTCGAGCAGATTGTTGGCGACATCGAGGACGAACACGATGAGTTCGAGGATGCGCACATCAACCAAGACCCGAAGCTCGGGTTGGTGGCCTCGGCGCGCACGCCCGTGAAAGAGCTCGAAGAACTCCTCGATCTCAAATTGCTAACGCTTGGAGAGGAGGCTGCGATCGACACCCTCGGCGGATTGATGTTCGCCTTGGTCGGCCGCATTCCGACGCGCGGTGAAATCGTTCTGCATCAGGCCGGTATCGAGTTCGAAGTGCTCGATGCAGATCCGCGCCGCGTGAAGCGGCTGCGTATCATCGATACGCGCACCTTGCGAAACGCTGGACCGGTGCTGTCCGCTGATACCGCAAGCAAATCATGAGCCTTTCGGCCCCGGTGCTCGGCGCTGCGCCAACACCTGTAGCGCGGCGCGCCGCGACGTGGTGCCACGAGACGGGCGCGCGATCTTCGAAGCTGGCGGCGTTCTCCGCAGGCGCCGTATCTGTGTTGGCGATGGCGCCGTTCTTTCTATGGCCCGTGCTGTTTCTGACGTTTCCCGTGCTCATTTGGCTGATGGATCGCGCGTCTGCGCAGCCAATGAGTTCCCGGTGGCGCCAGTTGCTGCACATGTCGATGCCCGGCTGGTGGTTCGGGTTCGGTTATTTCGTGTTCGGACTATTCTGGATCGGCGAAGCTTTCCTCGTCGAATCTGAGCGCTTCCTGTGGGCGCTGCCGTTCGCGGTCACGTTGTTGCCTGCCGGACTAGCATTGTTTTTTGCGGCCGCGACGTCGATTGCCTGCCTGATGGCGCGGCCGGGCTTCGAACGCGTGCTTGCGCTGGCGATCACGTTGCCGGTTGCCGAGTGGTTGCGCGGACATATCTTCACGGGCTTTCCCTGGAACACGATCGGTTATGCGCTCACGATGCCGCTCGCGCTCATGCAGTCGTCTGCGCTGATCGGGATTTACGGGCTCACGCTGGTCGCGGTACTGATTTTCGCCGCACCGGGTGTGCTGCTGGCGCAGGGGCGAGCGGCGCTTGCAATGGCGATCGCGATCGTCCCGATTGCGACGATGGCAGCTTACGGAACAATCAGGCTTGCGTCGCTCGACGACGCTGTTGTGCCGGGTGTGCGCCTGCGCATCGTCCAGCCGAGCATTGCTCAGCGTGAAAAGTGGCGGCCGGAGAACCAGCGGCAGATTTTCTTCGATCACATTCAGCTGTCGAAGCAGCGTCCCGATGGTACGATCGACGGCATGGCCGGCGTGACACATGTGATCTGGCCCGAGGCTGCCATGCCGTTCCGCCCCCTACAGAGCCCCGAGGCGCTCGCGGCGATCGGCGAGATGTTACCGGCCGGAAAATTTCTGATCTCCGGTGGTTTGCGTACCGTCGAACCGGTTCCGGGCGAGATCGAAGCCCGTAACAGCCTGATGGTTTTCGGCTCTGGCGGCGCGGTCCATGGAATCTATGACAAGATCCATCTGGTTCCGTTTGGCGAGTACCTGCCGTTCAAATCGATCCTCGAAAAGATCGGGCTCGAACAGCTGGCACGCCAGCGCGGTGGTTTCGGTATCGGTCCGCGTCCCAGACCCACACTGAAGATACCGGGCCTCCCACTTGTCGGACCGCTGATCTGCTACGAGGCGATTTTCCCAGCGGCCGTCGTTCAAGGAAAAGGCGAACGCCCTGGTCTTTTCGTCAACGTCACCAACGACGGCTGGTTCGGCAATACGACGGGACCGCGCCAGCATATGCATCAGGCGCGGGTCCGGGCAGTCGAGGAAGGTCTGCCTCTCGTTCGTGCCGCCAACAATGGCATATCCGGAGTGGTGGCGCCCTCCGGCAGAATGACTGCCTTTCTTGCGCTGAACGAAAAAGGCAGTGTCGATGCTGAATTGCCACAAGCACTTTCGGCTCCTATCTATGCACGCTTCGGCGACTGGATTTTCTTCGCGCTGCTGTCGATCGCGGCCGGTTACGCGGTGTACCTTTCAGCCCCCATGCCCGGTAAGCGTTTCAACTGGCGGCGCCGAATTTGAATGCGCGCGCGGCATTTGACGACAACTGGCCGGATAAATACGACACAGCTTCCTTTTTGTGCGACAGGTGAGGCTGGTCAAACATAAAGACGGCAACAGAAAGTGTGCTTGTGAGCGAGCCGGTCAACGAAGAGAAGGGCTCCAGACGGCCGAACCCGGTCGATATCCACGTGGGCAGCCGCGTGAAGTTCAGGCGCATGCTTCTCGGCTTGAGCCAGGAGCGCCTCGGCGAAAGGCTCGGACTTACCTTCCAGCAAGTGCAGAAGTACGAGAAGGGCGTCAATCGTATCGGCGCCAGCCGGCTGTTCGAGCTGTCCCGCGTGCTTGGTGTCAGTGTGAGCTTCTTTTACGACGAAGCGCCCGAGCATATGGCCCAGCCCCTGGAGATGGGTTCGGTGCAGGGATTTGCCGAGATGCCGGCCGAAAGCTACGCTTCCGACTTCCTGTCGAGCCGGGAAGGACTGGAGCTGAATAAGGCGTTCGCGCGTATCAGTGATCCGAAGGTCAGGCGCACGATTGTCGATTTGGTCAGATCGCTAGCTGGTGAAGACGTCAAACAGTAGCGGCTGTTATATCAGTGTCCGGGATACTGCTCGTCTTGACCCAGTCACCAAAGACTATAAACAGCAGCGCCAACGCAACGGTCGCAAGTAGCGCGGCATTTCTCTTCACGGGGTTATACAGTGGCACGCCAATCTTATCTCTTTACGAGCGAATCGGTTTCCGAGGGGCATCCGGATAAGGTTGCGGACCAGATCTCGGACGCGATCCTGGATGCGTTCCTCAAAAACGACCAAGACCTCGGCATTGCCGACGATAGCGCGGTCAATACCCGGCTTGGCTGCGAGACCTTGGTCACCACCAACAAAGTCGTTATTGCTGGCGAAGGCAGAGGGCAGGCACCGCTTTTTCAGAAGTACGCTAGCCATCAGTTCGTTGGACAAAACGAGTGGGTCGCCAACCGCGAGCTACTCACCAACATTGCTCGCGATGTCATCAAAGACATCGGCTACGATCAAGTCGGCTTCTCATACCACGGTTCTGACGTGGAGGTATTGCTTCACGGTCAATCCGCCGACATTGCCAGGGGCGTTGACGAAAAGCAGGGAGAAGAAGGGGCCGGCGACCAAGGCATGATGTTCGGCTTTGCTTGCACCGACAGCGAGTCTTACGAAAAGAACTCGTTTATGCCGGCTCCGATCTATTTTTCGCACAAGATTCTCAAGGTTCTTTCCGATCAGCGCCGCTCTGGAAAACTTGGTGACTTGTTGCCGGACGCCAAGAGCCAGGTGACGATCCGCTATGAAGGCGGCAAGGCCGTCGGCTGTGAAAAGGTCGTGGTATCGACGCAACATGCGCAATCCAACGGACGTGGACGCGATTACACCCCCGAGCTGGTTCGCGACATGATCGCAGACGCGGTTGCATCGGCGCTTCCGAAGGGATGGATGCCAAAGAGCGGCGCCGATTTTCTCGTCAATCCAACGGGTAACTTCGTGGTTGGAGGTCCAGATGGCGATTGCGGACTAACTGGGCGGAAAATTATCGTCGACACCTACGGCGGTTATGCGCCACACGGCGGTGGTGCATTTTCGGGTAAAGATCCAACCAAAGTCGATCGCTCAGCGGCTTATGCTGCACGCTATCTCGCCAAAAATGTCGTCGCTGCTGGTCTATCGGAACGCTGTATGATCCAGGTCGCATATGCGATCGGCCGTCCTGAACCGATGTCCCTGCTCGTCGATACGCAGGGCACGAGCAAGCATGGTTCAGACCTCGATGCGCACCTAGAGAAGGTGCTTGCCGAGTTGTTTCCAATGCGCCCAACCAACATTCGCCGCAAGCTCGAGCTGAACAAGCCCATCTACAAGCGGACCGCTGCGTACGGCCACTTCGGGCGCGCACCGGAAAAGGACGGCGGTTTCTCTTGGGAGCGTATTGATCTCGCGGACGCGATCAAAAAAGCGGTAGGCTGAGTTGGCGCCCTTGGCGGCCAGCTCCCGCAGGGGGTCGCCGAGGGCAATCGACAAGGCGCGCCGATGATCAGTGACCACGACTATGACGATCTGCGCGACGAGTTGCGCTCGTTCGGCCGCCGTCGTGGCCGCACATTTTCTCCCCGCCAGCAGCACCTGATCGACAACGTTCTGCCGCCCAATCGTTTGCTGATCGATCGGCCCGCGCCGGCAGCCGCGACCCTTGCCCAGACATTGGTGCCGGGCGCAACCGAAGCCTGGCTCGAAATCGGTTTCGGCGGCGGCGAACATTTGCTCGCGCAGGCGAAAGCTCATCCAAACCGGGCGATCATCGGGTGCGAACCGTTCATCGATGGCGTTGTGAAAGTGCTGACCGGCATCGACGAACAGTCGATCTCGAATATCCGGGTGCACGATGATGATGCGCGCGACGTTTTGCGGTGGCTGCCGCCTGCATCGATCGATCGCGCATTTGTGCTGTTTCCCGATCCGTGGCCGAAGACCCGGCATCGCAAGCGGCGTCTCGTTTCCGGGCCGACGCTGGCGCTTTTGGCGCGCGTCATGAAACCCGGCGCCGAATTGCGGGTCGCAACCGACATCGGTGACTACGCTCGCACGATCCTCGAAGCGATTAGTCAGCAGACAGCCTTCCGTTGGACAGCGACGGGTCCCCAGGATTGGCGCGTGCAGGGCGGCGATTGGCCGGTCACGCGCTATCAGCAGAAAGCCAATCGTGAGGGCCGCTGCAGTTATTTCTTCCGCTTCGTACGAACGCCTGCACTTGCGTGAAGCGCGCGTGTTGACTAGCTTACAGTTGCGCTGGCCAGTTGACAGCGCCCGCTCCAATTTCTTCTTGACCAACCGTTGCGTGTTGACTACGCATACGTTGCTCATGATCATCTCAACTTTGGGGTGGGTCCGAAAGGATCCGCTCTTTTTGTTTTGATGACCTAAAGTTTTCGACTCACGCGTTGGGACTGCAGGCTGTATGGATGCCATCGACGACGGCGCGCCCTCAGGGGAGCGCTTCATTCACGAGACCGGGCTTGCCGCTGGCATTGCCACGCTCGTGGAGCCTGTGCTCAATGATCTGGGCTTTCGCCTCGTGCGCGTCCAGCTGACCGGTTCCGATAGCCAGACGCTGCAGATCATGGCCGAGCGCCCGGACGGCTCGATGTCGGTCGGCGACTGTGAGACGGTATCGCGGCAGGTATCGCCGGTTCTCGACGCTTACGATCCGCTGACCAATGCCTACCGGCTGGAAATTTCGTCACCCGGGATCGATCGCCCGCTGGTTCGCCCAACGGATTTCGAGGATTGGTCGGGCTTCGAAGCGAAAATCGAATTGAAACAGCCGGTCAATGGCCGCAAGCGTTACCGCGGTATCTTGGACGGTTTCGAAAATGGTGAGGTTCGCGTCGAGTGCGATCTCGACCAGGTCGGCAAACAGGTGCTGGGCTTCCCTATGGCGTTGATCGGAGAAGCCAAGCTCGTTCTCAGCGACGATCTCATTCGCGAGACGTTGCGGCGCGCTAAGAAACTCAAGGAGCACGGCATCGGCGCCGTCTCCGTAGACGGTTCGACACAAGAATAAAGGTAAAGGCCATGGCAGTCGCAGGCGTCAGTGCAAACCGGTTGGAGCTTCTCCAGATCGCCGACAGCGTCGCGCGTGAAAAAACCATCGATCGTAAAATCGTGATCGAGGCAATGGAAGATGCGATCCAAAAGGCGGCAAAGTCGCGGTACGGCGCCGAGAACGACATCCGCTGCGAGATTGACCCGAAAACCGGCGAAACCAGGCTTTCCCGCGTTATGGCGGTCGTCGAGGAAGTCGAGAACGACTCGACGCAAATCAATCTGGCCGATGCCAAGCGCCGCAATCCGGATGCGAAGATCGGCGACTTTATCGCCGAAAGCTTGCCCCCGCTCGACTTCGGCCGCGTTGCCGCGCAAAATGCCAAGCAGGTCATCGTGCAAAAAGTGCGCGAAGCCGAGCGTGAGCGCCAGTACGGCGAATACAAGGACCGCGTCGGCGAGATCATCAACGGCACCGTGAAGCGCGTCGAGTACGGCAACGTCATCGTCGATCTCGGCCGGGCGGAAGGCATCATTCGCCGCGACGAAATGATCCCACGCGAAACGCCCCGTTACGGTGATCGTATCCGTTCCTATATATACGATGTTCGGCGGGAGCCGCGCGGCCCACAAATTTTCCTGTCGCGCGCGAAGCCGGAGTTCATGGCGAAATTGTTCGCGATGGAAGTGCCGGAAATCTACGACAACGTGGTCGAAATCAAGTCGGTCGCACGCGACCCGGGCTCACGGGCCAAAATCGCCGTGATATCAAAGGACAGCTCGATCGATCCGGTTGGC
>JANOOW010000432.1:0-1509 GCA_031421555.1 Hyphomicrobiaceae bacterium
CCGGTGCACCGAGCCGTATTACCAGATCGATGCCATCGCCAGGGGCAATCTCGACCTGTTCGGTCATTTCCAGATCGATGGTCAACTTCGGGTGCTGCGCCAGAAATCGCGGCAACAGCGGCGAGACGTGCATCATGCCGAACGAACGTCGCGCCAGAACGCGCAGCAGTCCCGACGGCTCATCGCTCACCTCGCCGGCCACTCGCAACGCTGCATCGATGGCCATGAGGTTCCGCGCCAAGGCGCTGGACAATTGCTGGCCGGCCTGTGTCGGAGCCAACGATCGTGTCGTTCGGTCGAGCAGTTGGATGCCAAGGTGGGCTTCGAGTTCCTGAATGCGCCGCGAACCGCTCGTCGTTGAGATGCCAAATCGCCGGCATGCAGCCGCGATAGAACCTTCTTCGACCGCTGCGACGAACAGTTTCAATGTGGAAATGCATCGATCATCGAGTGATTTCTGAGTTCAGACTGTGGTTCCTGGTCCAGCCTACAGCCATCGCAACCCATCAATAGCAACTTAACACCAAATTGGCCGGTTTTGATTGCAGGACAGCAGATTGTGGTGATGAACCCTGCCGCTCTGTACGCCTTTCGAGCATGACGAACATTTCATTGCCGAGGCAGGGAAGAAACTGCCACTGACGCGATGCTCCAGTTAACGGACGTCACCAGCAACGTCGATCATCGAGCGGGAATGTCCGCTACCGGGATCAACCGCCAGCGGCGCGATCCTTTGGAGCAAGCAGCTTGTTGCCAACGCTCGCGGTGATCCCAGAGCTCCGTGAAGCAGCAGACGTGACGGGCCGACTAGCGGCCGGCACTATTGTCAGCGTAGTATCTACCTTGTCACAGCCGCGGCGTAATCTTCCGCCATCAATTTTAGGATCGCGTCATGCGCGATGTCGATGGTCGTGCGCGGGCGTGGAGCGAAAGCTTCAATCCACAGCTTGGGGTTATTCTTTGCCTCACGGAGGAGACGCCGTAGCGGTATCGCCGCGTAATCGTTCAGTCGGCTGTAGAATAATTTTGCATTGGCGTTAGTCGGATCAATTGTCTGCCGCGCCTCGACTAGCTTGGTTATTTCCTCAACAAGTGCCGATATCTCCGCCATCGCAGCGGGGCGTTTCGCAAGCGCGTCATTGAGCGCAAGTGCCCGGGCATAGTCCTTAGTAAGCACTTCCTTCAGGTCCGCCCTGGCGGCAATAGCACGCTCGGCAAGGAGCAGTTGGGCCTTGCTGTAGAGGGGACGCGCGGTGAGCACTAGAGTGTAACAGGCCCGGCCGGCGCACAGCAGCTTCGCATTAAGGTCGTCGCCTTTTTTGAAATTGTCGTCTTTATAATCTTGGGCGTTGATGTAGTCAGCAAGCGGCCTGAAGTCGTTGGTCGCGACTTTAATCGTTTCGCTGCTTCTGGCGACGAATTCCGACAGCGCCCCGCCAAGCTCTGGTCCCAACATCGCCGGTGCTGGCAGCAGTGTTGGGTAAAGCTGTGAGGAAAAATTGATGGACA
>JANOOW010000433.1:0-4724 GCA_031421555.1 Hyphomicrobiaceae bacterium
GCATAGATGACGGCGAGTACTGCAAGCAGCACCGCCATCCGCCAGTCCATGTAGATCGCAGTGGGCACCAGGAATATGATGCTGACAGCCGCCGACAACTGTTCGCGCAGGAACGTCAGCCAGGTGTGGAACAACATGTCGGTACCGCTTAGGATGTTGCGAACGACGGCGCCCGAACCTTTCTCGGCGTGATAGCTGATCGGCAACGTGATGGCGCGGTCAAATGCGCCGCTCATGGCAGCCAGCCGGAGGCGATGCGCCATGCGATCGGCGTACACAGCAACGATGACGCTGGCACCGATGCCGAACAGTCCAACCGCAGCCCACATCGCGATCGAGTCGAAGGATTGCGCGTCCTTCGACAGCGCATCGACAACGCGTCCGAACAGCAAAGGCTCGGCAAGGGCCACGACCGCCAGCGAGCAGTTCGCCGCAGCCAGCCACCAGGTGGCCCGCTTCTCCGCGCCCAACATGCCGATGGCGCGAATGTAGATACGGATCAGTTCCATGTAAGCGAAAATTCCTGCTTGTGGTTTTTAGATTTTAGTAAAAATTCGCAAGGTCTTGAACGTGCCCGCATCGGCCAATACCCCGGTGTTTACCAGTTCCTCGAACACACGTTGGGAGACGTCGAACGCATACGAGCCCGAGTAAAACAGCATCTGTCCGCCAGGTTTCATCCGGTCAGCCAGAATTTTTGTCATATCGAGATCTGTCAGCGCACCGTAGGAATCGTTCTTCTCGCTGCGGAATTCACCGGTGTGGAACAGCGTTACGATATCGAAAGTTGGCAGCAGGCGCGGGTCGAGCTGGTAGATATCGCCGAAGTAGGCCTTATACGTGTGCCCGAGGCGCGGCTTCTCGATCAGCATCTTGACGTAGGCATCGTACTCGGCGGGCGAGGCCGTGATGCCCAACACCGCGTTGTTCGAGCCGTCTTCGGCGGTCTTCAACCCGACGATGTGGTGGCTGCCCGTGCCGAAGTGGAAGATCGACTGATCCTTGATCTTATGCTCTTCGAGCCACTCGAGAAAATGCATGTCGCACGGACATTCCGCGAGACGCAGATCCCAGCTTTGATCCCAAAAGTGCAGCATCTGAATTTCCTCTGGCAGCGGGCTGATAATCTCAAGCGGGAACGAGTTTTCGCGCCGCAGGGTCTTCCGTGTCGTTGGCGTGCACCGCGCTCGAAGGATCGGCTGCAAGCGAGATGCGCGTGTCGAAGTCGCAGTCTGATTGTGGCATCTGCGTGAACGAGACGACAGTGGTCTCAGGCAAATCCTGGCGCAGACACTGCATCAGTTCGCGCCGGCTCATCTCCTCCAGCGCGCCCAATGCCTCGTCCAGAAGCACGATGTCAGGGCGTTGCACGAGCACGCGGGCAATCGACAGCCGCTGCATCTCGCCGTTGGAAAGCGCGTGATCCCAGCGAACCGTTTCATCGAGGCGATGCTGCAGGTTCGCCAATCCGGCGCGGCGCAAGGCTGCGGTGTATGCTGTGTCCTCGATGACACCGGCGCCGTTCGGATAACGCAGCGCGTTGCGCAGTGTTGTCGTCGGTACATAGGGGCGTTGAGGCACGACGAACAATGTAGAGTTGCCCAATCGCGTGATCGTGCCGTGTCCCCACGGCCACAAGCCTGCCACCGCGCGGATCAGCGACGTCTTGCCGGAACCCGACATGCCGGAGACGATAACGTGCTCGCCCGGTAACGCTGCAATCGTTACATGGCGTACTAGGTCACCCCCCGCCGGGTCGCATACGGATACATTGTTGAGGCGCAAGCCCGGCGACGTGCCGGCGGACAGCGTAAGGCGCGGCACAGTCGCATCGGTAGCGGCCAGCCGCGTATCGATCGCCTCGGCTGCATCGGTCAGCTCGATGATGCGGCGGGCGGACGCGTACCAGTCGGCGATCTTGTTATAGTTGTCGACGATCCAGGAAATCGCGACCTGCACCTGCACGAAGGCTGCCGCCAGCTGCATCACCTGGCCAAGGGTCAGATCTCCCGACAGATACTTCGGTAGCGCCACCAGCAGCGGAAAGATCGGCACCAATGGTCCGCTGGCATTGGTGATCCAGGTCAGGTTGCCGTGCTGCCGTACGATGGCGAGCCAGCGCCGCACGTTGGTGTCGTAGAGGCCACCGGCAAAGCGTTTCTCGTCATTGGCGCCGCGTGACAGGGCGATGCTTTCGGCATTGTCGCGCACACGCATCAGCGCGAAGCGGAAGTGGCCCTCGGCCTCGTTCTTGGCGACGACCGAGCCGACCAGCGGCCGGCCAACACGCAGCATCAGCCCCGATGCGATCACGCCATAGAGGAGTGCGGCCAGAACCATGTAGGCCGGAATTGTGAAAGCGATGCCGCCGGCGTTGACGTCGAGCGACCCGCCGACCGACCAAAGTATGCCGATGAAGGCGCTCGCACTGATTACCGCGAGGAACAGGCCGATGCCGCAATCAACCAGCAATTCCGTTGCCCAGCGGGTGTCGTCGGAAATGCGATATTCGGGGTTGGCGGGCTCGGTGCGCAGCAAACCCATATGATAGAAGCGTTGCCGGTCGATCCAGCGGTCGACGAGTTCCCGGGTCACCCACTCGCGCCAGCGGACCTGCAGGGTCTCGCGTGAGCGCACGATGCCGACTCCGATTGCGGCCATCGCGGCGACAATCGCACCGAGCACGAGAACAGCTTGGCCGAGCACCGCCGCGTTCTTATTTTCCAGCGCGTCGAAGAACCAGCGGTTCCAATGGTTGAGAGCAAGCGTAGCACCGATGCTGAGGCTTAGAAACAGCACCAACGCAAGCGTGATCATCCAAGCGCGACGGCTGTGCGCACCGCGCCAAAAACCGCCCGACAATCGAGCGAACGCCACGATCACGCGCCGATCCAGTGCGAGCGCCGGCGCTTCTTGGATGGCAGGGTCGTTCGTCGTCATCCAGCTTTACCCGCTCCCAACCAAAGTTAGATCGTCCAACGTCATCATGGCGCTGTGCGTCGCACGCGAGGATAATATTGTGAACGTGAGGCAGCCCCCACGCTGAGGAACAGGATTTTCGCTGAACGGTCAATGAACGGAAGCTGCGCTGCCACGCATTTCGAAGATCGCTCCGGAAATGGGCGAGAAGGTTAACGTCACCCGATGCCGGCCGGGTGGAACCGCGATGGCGCGAAAGAGCACATTCGCCTTCAAGACTGAGGCGGGGTGGTCATCGACGGTGGCGAACCACCAAGGGTGCCACACGTCGTTGAGGACGACCCACCCGCCGTCCGGGCTGTCGCAGTCGATCTCGATCAGCGTGTTGGCGTACCCGGCGAGGGTCACTTGGCCGGAACGCCGCTCCACAGCGGGCGCTTCAGCCTCCAGTAACACCGTCGACGTGTAGTCGATCGGGGGCATCGGTCCGTTCGCTAGCAGTGAGGCGAAATCGGCGCGCTGTGCCTTCGATGCGAACATCACGCGCGGCAGCGCTCCCGGGTTTTCGTAGATGTAGGCATCCGGCGTCCGGGTCAGAAATCTGAGATCACCGGGCTGAAGGGCCTTATCGATTTGCTCGACCGGAACGCCCGAGACGATATAGCGAAGCCCGAGAAGATCGGCCATCGGCGACTTGTAAGATGGCATCAGCTTCGTGAACTTGCGCTGAGCGGCCGCGCCTGAGCTATCGCCCGCGCCGGTCGTTGCGGAATAGAGTTTCAGCCGGACGGGATTGTAGCCGAGCGTCTGCTCGAGCCCGTGCGTCAAGCTGGCGTTCGGCCAGTGGAAACCGAGACCGGCAAGCTCGATGCGGTCGCGATGATTGGGCGGCGAAGGCTCGCTCAGCTTGTGCCGGACAAACGCCAAGGTTTGATTTTTCGAGTCTGGCTCCAGGATTTCCAGTTCCTTGGGGTTCATGGCGGATGCCCCATTCGGGCCGTTGTTCCACGCCACATCGGCGATGGTCAGCCCAATGAGTAACAACGCCGCTACGACCGGGCGCACGGTCTTTTGAATGTCGGCAACGTAGATCGCAAGTGCACCAGCCGCGATCCAGCCCGACGCGATCAGCATCGGCTCGATCGCCCGGCCCATCCGGTCCAATATCACGGCTGCGCTCATCGCGAACACGAAAGCCACCGCCACCACCGCGATCTCGGCAGCGCGTTGCCAACGTTGCGGCTCGGGCAGCGTCCAGGTGAACATCCGGTGCGCGACGTAGCCCGCCAGGATGCTCGCGAACCCGCCCATCAGGAACACCGCGTCGGCTGGCCGTCGATACAACTTCACACCCGGCAACAGTTCATAGAAGGCACGGAAAACGGGGGTGTAGCCGCCGAGCGCGTAGAGCGTCACGACGAGGGCCGCGATCGTGAAATAGCGCACCTCGCGATGCCACAACACGCCGCGCATCAAACCCACGATCAGCAACAGGATCGGGATCGCGCCGAGGTACATCTGGCCGACATTCTGCGCGGTATAAAGCCCAGTCCCCAGCCAGGTGAAGCTCGGCGGGCCCCAATACTTTTCCATCTCGCCAGCCGCACCGTAGATGTGTGGGATGATCGCCGTCACGAATTGCGCCGGGTGAAGGGAGCCAGCCGCCGCGCCCGGATAATCGATTGCCGGCCGGTTGGATTGGCCGGCCAGGAGCACCGTCAGGATCAGCGGTATCGTGACGATGGCAAGTCCGCCGGCAGTCCCGGCGGCGAGAGGCTTGATGCTTTGCCGCAGCGCATCGCCGA
>JANOOW010000434.1:0-2077 GCA_031421555.1 Hyphomicrobiaceae bacterium
CTTGAAGGGTTTGATGATAGCGGTCACCAATTTCATTACGTGGTCCCCATTTGGCGTTATGAATTGGGGAACACGACACAAGACTCGTGCCAAGTGTTTAGAATTCTTTAACCAATTGACTTAGCTAGCTAATCGACGACAGCGTTGACAAATGCTCATTTTTAGCCTGATGAGATCGCCGCTTCTGCTAATAAACTAGTCGTATTGCCGCTTATTTCACCACGAATGCGGTCTCACGCTGCCGCATCAGTCCTTCCTGCGTGACCGACGCCACCAGAACTCCGGCTTCGGTATAGATGCTGCCCCGGCAAAAGCCGCGCGCCCCGCCTGCAAAAGTACTCTCTTGCGTGTAGAGCAGCCATTCGTCGGCCCGGAACGGTGCGTGCAACCACATCGCGTGATCGATGCTGGCAAGCTGAATATCGGTATCGAACAACAGCTTGCCGTGCGCGATCAGCGCCGTGTCGAGAAGCGTGAAATCCGAGGCATAGGCCAGTAGGCAATTATGCAGGCTTTGATCGTCGGGCAGTGGGGCAGTCGCGCGCATCCACACACTTTGCCGCGGCGATGCCTTGGCCCGCGTTACATAGCGGCTGAAGTCCACGGGCCGCATTTCGAATGGCCGCTCACGCCGCATATAGCTGCGCAGATTGCCGGGTAGCAAAGCCGCATGCTGTTCCTCCAGCTCCCGCTCGTTCGGCAGTTCGCTTGGCGCGGGCACATCCGGCATCTTCGTTTGATGCTCGAAGCCTTGCTCGCGCTTTTGAAACGATACGCTGAGGACGAATATCGGCCGGCCGTGTTGGATCGCCTTCACCCGGCGCGTATTGAAACTCGAGCCATCGCGCACGCGCTCTACATCGTAGACGATGGATTGGCCCGGTTCGCCACCGAGCAAGAAGTAACCGTGCATCGAATGCGCGAGACGGTCCGGCTCGACGGTACGCACGGCGGCAACAAGCGCCTGCGCCAGCACCAATCCGCCATACACGCGCTGCCAGCCTTGCTTCTGGGTTCGACCGCGATAGAGGTTCTGTTCCAGCGTTTCCAGATCGAGAATGCCGACCAATTCATCGAGTGCCCGATGACCCGGCTGTGCGGCTGTCTGTTTTTTGGGTGGCATTCCAGCGTCCGTTGGCGTCATGTTGAAGAAAGCTCCTGGTTGCCGTAAAGGGAAGGCAGCTCCCCCGCCCTGTCAAGTTGGGCGACAGCACGCGCTGAGACGAGAGGACAGCCCATGCGGGCTACATCGGCCGACATCGTGATCGCTGGCGGCAGTTTCGTCGGACTTGCACTGGCATTGGCGTTCGCGCGCGAGTTCGGAGCCGAAGCCAGCATCGTCGTCGTGGACAGAGCGGCTGCGGCAATCGACGAGCACGACCCGCGCGCGTCGGCGATTTCCGCCGGGTCACGAAACCTACTGCTCGCGCTAAATCTCTGGCGTCACCTCGATGAAGTTGCGGTATCCGTCACCGAAATCGAATTGACGGACTCTAGCTTGCGGTCGGGCGTTCGGCGCGGGCTTCTCACCTACGACAATACGACAAGCGACGGCGGCCAAGCGTCGTGGATTGTGCCGAACGCACGTCTCACGGGGGTACTGGAGCACGCGGTGGCGCACTCACCGGCGATACGCCTCGTGCGGCCGGCCTCGGTGGCGCGCCTTGCCGTCGAACAAGTCGCCGCCGAAGTCACGCTCGATGACGGCACGGTGATCTCCGCCCAGTTGGTCGTGGCCGCGGATGGCCGCCGCTCTGCCGTCCGCGAGGCCGCTGGCATCAAGACCGTCCACTGGGGCCACGACCAGATCGGCATCGTCACCGCCATCAGTCACGAGATCGATCACCGCAATCGAGCCATCCAGCACTTTCTACCGGCCGGGCCGTTCGCCATGCTGCCGCTGAAGGGCGGCTACCGCAGTTGCGTCACCTGGAGCGAAGAAGCCGGAGAAGCCCACCGCATACTTGCCCTCGACGACGAGGCGTTTCTCAACGAGGTCGACCGCCGGGCTGCTGGCCGCCTTGGCGCTGTCGCACTCGACGGTCCGCGAAGGTCTTGGCCGCTCGAAACGCATCTG
>JANOOW010000435.1:0-4027 GCA_031421555.1 Hyphomicrobiaceae bacterium
CAGCGCAGGCCACTCATGCCGGCGCGGTGGTCACTCTCAATCAGACGCCCTCGACAAGAATGCGACCGCCGAAGCAAACTAACCAAATATCCGCGCGGAGGAACACTGTGATGGCCGAGATCTTCAAGGATGCACGCAAAAAAGAATACTTGAATGCGGAAGGGGCGGACAAACCTCTAAAATCTCCGATCCCGCACGCGACCCTGGTAAGGGCCCGTGGTTATCGCAAGCAACGTTTGGTGCAAAAAGTCGTCGAGCACGATTGCGCGGCGATCCTGCTCTACGATCCGCTGAACATCAGATACGCGACCGACGTCTCCAACATGCAGTTGTGGATGACGCATAACCCATCGCACTACGCGCTCATCTGTGCCGATGGTCACGCCATCGCCTTCGAGTACGGCAAGTCCGAGCATCTGGCGAAAGGCTTCGAGACCGTCGACGAAATCCGCACCGCGAAGTCGTGGTTCTATTTCTCATCGGGCGACCGGTTGCCCGAGCGAGTCGAGGCTTGGGCGGACGAAGTAGCCGATATCGTGCGCCAACGCGGTGGCGGCAACATGCGGCTTGCCGTCGACAAGCTCGAGCCGCTCGGCGTCGATGCACTGCGCAAGCGCGGTATCATACTCGTCGAAGGTCAGGAACTCACCGAACACGCACGCAAGATCAAATGCCCAGAAGAAATCGAACTCATGCGCTGGACCATCCGTGTGTGCGAAGCCGGCATGGCGCGCATGTACGAACATTCGATCGCCGGCAAGACCGAGAACGAGATCTGGGCCGAGCTGCATTTCGAGAATATCCGCTCGGGTGGCGAATGGATCGAGACGCGGCTACTTGCTTGTGGTCCGCGCACCAATCCATGGTTCCAGGAGTGCTCTAACTACGTGTGCCAGCAGGGCGAAATGCTCTCGTTCGATACCGACCTCATCGGCCCCTACGGCTACTGCGCGGATCTTTCCCGCTCCTGGACGATCGGCCACACGAAGATGACGGCGAAGCAGCGCGAGCTGTACAAGGCCGCCCGTGAACAGATTGAACACAACGTTTCGATCCTCAGGCCCGGCATGACGTCTGCCGAGTTCAACGAGAAGAGTTGGCGCATTCCGGAAAAATATCAGGCTCGCAGGTATTCCGCTGCGATGCACGGCGTAGGCTTATGCGACGAGTGGCCGTCGGTTCCGACGCACGTCGACTTCGCGCGAGCGTTCTCGGCCCGCTATAAGGAAAACATGTGCCTGTGTGTCGAAAGCCTGATCGGTGAAGAGGGCGGTCTTGAATGCATCAAGCTCGAAACGCAGGTTGTCATCACGAAAACGGGTTGCGAACGACTCGATAGTTTCCCGTGGGAGAAAGAATAGTCCCTGGCGCAATGCCATACGGCAACGCGGAAGCTGAGTGCTGAAGCTGCCCGCCGAGAGTGGGCGAAGAGACAAGCACGCATCTTTGCAGCAAAATGCAACTGAATATTCCGTTCGGACAAGTGACAGCTGACGAATAGATCTTACCCGCCAGCTGCCTGCTTTGCCTAATTAGCGGTTCGTTTAGACGATGCCTCGGTCAGACGCTGCGCCACGAAGGCCTGGGCCTCCGCAGCGTCTTTGACCACAGCCGCCATTCCGAAGAACTCGTGCGTCGATCCGGCGTAGTCGCGCGCCTCAACGTTGACGCCGGCACTCTTCATCTTCTCCGCAAGCATCTGGCCCTCGGACCGTAGCGGATCGATCTCTGCCGTAATAATTGTCGTCGCAGGTAGATTATTCAGCTGCGCTTTTCCGACGACATCGAGCATCGGCGACGCCTTATCTTCAGGCTTTGCAACGACTTGCTCGAAGAACCATTCCATCATCGCTTTATTGAGCGGTTTCGCATCGGCATTTGCGGCGTAGGACGGCGTTGCCGTGTTGATCCCGACGAGCGGGTAGATCAAAGCCTGATGCACCGGCATTTGCAGTTTTTGATCGCGTGCAGCCACGGCGACGTTGATGGCGAGATTGCCGCCCGCGCTTTCCCCCATCACCGATACCCGCTGCGGATCACCGCCTTGGGCGGCCGCATTCTGCAAGACCCATTTGTACACAGCTATGCTATCCTCTTGAGCGGCCGGAAACTTGTGCTCCGGCGCTTGCCGGTAATGCGACGAAATCACTACCGAGTTGGCAAGCTTCGCCATCGATCGGGGCGTCGCATCATAGGTATCGAGATCGGCAATGACAAAGCCGCCGCCATGAAAGTATAGGATGACCGGCAAAGGACCGGTCACACCGTCAGGCTTGTACACGCGGGCAGGAAGCTCGCCCGCCGCTCCAGTCACCTTGATGTCTTGCGCTGTTACGCCGGGCAACGGCGCGTCCGGCTTACCCTCGTTCCGCAGCACAGCTTTGACGCCGTCGGCCGGCGTAGGCTGCTTCCGGGCCTCCTGAGCGGACAACGTCTCGATCGGCGCCGGATTAAGATTCGCTAGCGCATTCAATACGCGCTTCATATCGGTATCGGCTTGCGCCATCGGATTGCCGGCGATCGACTGCACCGCAGTGGACAGTCGCTCGCCGACTGTCGGCGCTTTCTGCCCGGCCTGCGGTTTCTCCTGGGCGGCGAGTGGACCCGCGATCGAAGCGGAAGCGAAGACGGCAAGAACACCGGCGATCTTTGTGATCATTTGAACAATCCTGGTTGCAAGCATGAAATGCAGTAACCAGAGGGTCCGATTTTGGTTCCTTGCCAGCCGCGGTGTTCTAGCGTCTGCGAACTCGTTTGTCCGATGAAGTGACGCGCCTCGCCGGCAACGCTCAATCGCTTGTTCAGTGCGACCGACCGGATGCTACCGCAGGACGAACCCCTCATACCCCTTCGCTGCCACGTCCTCGCAAATCTGGCGGTAGCGCGCCATGCCACCGGCGTAGGGCATGAACACTCGCGGTTTGCCCGGCACGTTGGCGCCGAGATACCAGGAATGATGCGCTTGCGGCAGCAGCGTCGCATTCGCCGCAGCGTTGACTTCCGCCACCCAGTCGTCCATCGCCTCGGGCCGCGCTTCGATCCGCTCCAGGCCTTTCGCCCGCATGTGCGCGATGCACCCGGTGATCCATTCCACATGCTGCTCGATCGGCACCGGCATATTGCACAACACCGACGGACTCCCAGGACCGGTGATCGTGAACATGTTCGGGAAGCCCGCCACCTGCAGGCCGAGGTAGTTGCGTGGCCCCGCGCTCCACGCCTCGTTCAGCGTTTGACCATCGCGCCCGCGGATATCCATCCGCAGCAGTGGGCCGGTCATGGCATCGAAGCCGGTCGCGAACACGATGATGTCGAGCGGATATTCGGCCTTGCCCGTACGAATGCCGGACGGCGTGATCGCCTCGATCGGATCGGCCCGCACGTCGATCAACGAGACGTTGTCGCGATTGTAGGTCTCGAAATAGTCGGTATCGATCGGCGGGCGCTTGGCAGCGTACGGGTGGTCGATATCGGCGAGCGCCTCCGCCGTCGCAGGATCTTTCACGACCTCGCGGATCTTGTTGCGCAGGAACTCCGCCGCCGTGTCGTTCGCAGCCTTGTCGGCCAGCAGATCGCGGAATGTCGCGCGGAATTGCAGGCCGCCCTTTTCCCATGCAGCTTCATAAAGCGCCTTGCGCTGCGCCTCGTCGACGTCGAACACCGAGCGATCCTCGATGACGAACGCGTGCCCGTTCGGCGTGCTTTTCGTGACGCGGCGGATCTCGGCGAAGTTCTCCTTCACATAGGCCTTAAACGCTGGCGTCAGAGGCACGTTGCGCGCCGGCACGCTGTAGTTCGCCGTACGCTGGAATACCGTCAGATGTTTTGCTGTCTCAGCGATCACGGGCGCTGCTTGGATGCCGGTCGATCCTGTGCCGACAAGACCGACGCGTTTGCCGGTGAAGTCCACGCCCTCGTGCGGCCATTGGCCCGTATGCACCCATTGCCCGGCGAATGTTTCGAGGCCCGGTATCTTCGGGACGTTGGCGGTGGACAAGCAGCCGACCGCCGTGATCAAGAACTTGGC
>JANOOW010000436.1:0-1511 GCA_031421555.1 Hyphomicrobiaceae bacterium
CGGCGAGACGTATGGCACTGAACCGTATTGGGACCGCGCCATCGCGAAGGCGGGCCTGGTGCCGGCACCCGGCATTACAAATAGCAAGCCGCGGGAGATTTGCGGCAAGACGGCGGTGCCCGAAAACAAATAGCCGCGGCCCTCCGCCACCCTTCGCTAACATCCCCAATACCCCTATACGTGCCTCGTGCGCGTGTTAGAACGATCCGCAAATCGCTATCGGCGCAATTGATTTTCCGGATCGCCACCATGACCAGTTCCCAGTCCGCCAAGCCGCGCGTCGGTTTATTCGTGACGTGCCTCGTCGATCTGATGCGGCCCTCGATCGGCTTCGCGGCGGTTAAACTGATCGAGCAATCGGGCTGCCATGTCGACGTGCCGCAGGCGCAAACGTGCTGCGGACAGCCAGCCTATAATTCTGGCGACAAGAGCAACGCGCAGGCGTTGGCGAAGCAAACGATCGCGGCCTTCGACGGCTTCGATTACGTGGTTGCCCCATCCGGCAGTTGCGCTGGCATGCTCAAATCGCACTATCCAAAACTGCTCGCGGCCGACCCGATCTGGGGTCCGCGTGCGAAGGCATTCAGCGAACGGGTGCACGAGTTGGTATCATTCCTCGTACACGTCCGGCGCATGAATTCGGTCGACAGCCGCTTCGAAGGCCGCGTCACCTATCACGACAGTTGCTCGGGGTTGCGCGAACTCGGCATCAAGCAGCAGCCGCGAGACTTGCTCGCTACTGTCAAAGGCCTACAACTCGTCGAGATGGCGGACAACGAAGTGTGCTGCGGTTTCGGTGGCACTTTCGCGGTCAAGTATGGCGATATCTCCAACGCCATGGTCGAAAAGAAGACGCGCAACGTGGCAGCCGCCGATCCCGCGCTTTTACTTGCCGGAGATCTTGGCTGCCTGATGAACATGGCCGGCAAGATGAAGCGCGAGGGCCGCAAGATCGCGGTGCGTCACGTGGCCGAAGTGCTGGCCGGCGAGATGGCCGATCCACCCATCGGCGAAGCTGGTTAGGAAGCGATCATGGTCGAAATCAAGACGCGCGAATTCAAGGCCAACGCCCGGGTCGCGCTCGACGATCCGCAGCTGCAGCGCGCGCTGTCGGGCTTGCCTGGTGGGCTCGTCGCGCAACGGACGGCGGCGCGCGACAAGCTACCCGAGTTCGAGGATCTGCGCGATGTCGGCCGTGACATCCGCGATCACACGCTGGCGCATCTCGACCTGTACCTGACCGAGTGGGAGAAGAAGGCCAAGGCCGCAGGTGCGCACGTCCACTGGGCGCCGACGGCGGCGGACGCGCGCGAGATCATCGCCAAGATCTGCCGCGATGCCAACGCAAAGATCGTTACCAAGGGCAAGTCGATGATCTCGGAGGAGATCAATCTCAATCATCACCTCGAAGGCAAGGGCTTCGAAGTGGTCGAGACCGATCTCGGCGAGTATCTGGTGCAGATCCGCAAGGAAACGCCAAGCCACATCATCGCGCCCGCAATCCACTTGAC
>JANOOW010000437.1:0-2211 GCA_031421555.1 Hyphomicrobiaceae bacterium
GATCGGCCGCCATGACGGCTGAGGGCTTAGCCGCCATCGACCAGCTAGCGCAGGCCATCCGGGCGCTGGAGGGCACGATTCCAGCCGAGATTAACTGGTCGCTACAAGTCGACGGCCACACCGACGTCCGCCCGATCAACAGCCGCGACTTCCCGTCCAACTGGGAACTCTCCACCGCCCGCGCCGTCCAGGTCGTCCGCTATCTGGTCGCACGCGGCATTCCCGCCAAACGCCTAGTCGCCGCCGGCTACGGCGAGTTCCAGCCCCTCGAAGCCGGCGAGACAGAAGAGCTGCTACGGCGAAACCGGCGGATTGAGCTGAAGCTGACGAATAGGTAGTGTCAGGCAATGCTGGCTTCGAGCATTTCGATCTCGTCGGCAGTCAGGTCGAATTGAGCGTAAACGAGGCGATTGATCTCAGCCTCATGGCGGTTGATTTCTGCAGCCAGTTTATCGATCTCGGCTTTTTCCGCCTCGAACAGGTCCTGCCACTGGCTGCGTTCAGTCAGCGGGATTTCGGCGCGATAGTGTTTTTTGACCTCGGCGCGGAAACAGGCGAAGTCGTCGAACGCCCACCAGTCGCTCAACTTGGTGTTGAGCTTCGGATCGCGGCCCGGCGGACACAGATCGGCAATGCGGCGGCTGAAGCCGACATCGCGGGTATTCAATTGTTCGCGGACGACGGAGCAGCGCGTTGCCAGAGCCGCAAGTTTTGCTTTCGTGCCAGCATCAGCACGCGGTATTGGAAACTGCTCGACGTTCTGATTAAACAGCCGGATGAAGCCACCCCTTAGAATGGCCGAGACACCGGCGAACCAGAACCAGGCGATATTGGAATTGAGTAGCGCCAGCAGGAACGGATCGGATTGGGGCAGGAAGTAGCCGGTATTGGCCAAATACGAACCGCCGCGATCAAATGCGAAGCCGCACCGATCAGCCATATCGACATAAACGATCTTCGGTGCCTCGAACGCTGGCACATAGGCGGCTTGGGCCTGCTGCAGCTCGAACCACTCCTGTTTAGTCGCGCGGGCCTCCAGCTCCGCCTTGTACGGCAGCAGATGTGCCTTAATGGCCGGATAATCGTCGATGCCGACTGTATTCTTCGGGATATAGATGATCCACAGGCCGCGCGGCTCGGCCCGCCAGCGTTTCAGGTCGCGGCCTTCTAGGAACGGCTTGAGCAGATCGGCTGACTTCGGGTCGTCGCGCACCAATCGTTCGTATGTGGTGCGATCCACCACGAACGCATCGTTAAAGCCCGTGACGATGCCGCGTTGTGGCGATCCGTACAAATCCTTCAAGGTGTGGCGACCGGTCATGATCTTGTCGCGCAGCGCCCGCAAGGCCGTCGGCTCAAGTTCCCAGCTGCCGCCGCCCAGCTTTGCCTGCGGGAATCCAGATGCCGCTTTCGCGTAGGCGGTGGCGAAGTTATCGCGCGGGACCGAGATCGCGCCGACTTTCCAGAATTGCAGGTTATGATCGACCGATGCTGCCTGCCGCCGCATCGTCAGGATCGCCGGATACGTTGTTACGCCTTCGAAAATCTGGCGGTCGCCGAAATCAACGACTGTTTCGAGCGCCGCGTGCTTGAGCAGGTACTGCCGCAGCGGCGCGCCGGCTCCAGTCTTGAAAAAGGTCGATGACGAGATAAAGCCGAGCCGCCCGGACGGTTTCAGCAACCGCAATCCGCGCTCGAAAAAGTAGCAATAGAGGTCGGCCCGATCCGACGCGACTTCGTATTTGGTTTCGAGATAAGGTTTGAACTCCTTGATCAATTCCATCCGCACATACGGCGGATTGCCGAGCACAACATCGAAACCGCCGCTCGCAAACACTTGCGGGAAGGCCGTTTGCCACTCGAAACCATGCTTCAAATAGGCCAGATTGCTGTCCTCGATCAGGCTGTCGCCAATGCGGATCGTATCGTCGAGACTGTCGAGCTTTTTGCCTTTGCGCGCGGTCTTCAGCCATAACGACAGCTTGGTGATTTCGACACTCTCCTCGTTAACATCGACCCCAAAAAGGTTATCTGCGAGGATTTCGCGGTCGATATCCTCGATATCGGCAAGCACGTCGGCGTTGCCCTGCAAATCGCGGATTTTCTTGTTCACCCGGTCATATTCGGCCCGCAGGAAATCGAACGCCATCACCAGGAATGCGCCCGAACCGCAAGCCGGATCGACGATGCGCAACGTCTTCAACGCGGCCC
>JANOOW010000438.1:0-8778 GCA_031421555.1 Hyphomicrobiaceae bacterium
CGAAAAGGGCACCACGATGAAGTCGGCCGAGGTCAACTAAGGCAGAGCGTAGATAGTCGAGGAGACATCCGATGCCAGAGAGAGCGAAGCCCACCGTCACGAGCGCTGGGTATCAACCGGGTTTCGGCAATGGGTTCGAGACCGAAGCCTTGCCGGGGGCCTTGCCGATCGGGCGCAACAGCCCGCAGCGTTGCGCCTATGGTCTTTATGCCGAACAAATTTCCGGCTCGCCGTTTACCGCTCCGCGGGCGTCGAACGAGCGCTCATGGCTCTACCGCATCCGCCCTACCGTCAAGCATTGGGGCCGGTTCGAGGAGATCGATGCTGGCTTATGGCGAACCGCACCGTGCGACGAAGTCAGCGTACCGCCAGCGCCGATGCGGTGGGACCCGATCGCGATCCCGGCGGAGAAGCTGACATTTCTCGAAGGCGTTCACACCATCACGACGGCGGGCGATGCCGGCAGCCAGGCCGGTATGGCGGCGCACATCTACTTCGTCACCAAGTCGATGGAGAACGACTACTTCTACAATGCCGACGGCGAGATGATGTTCGTGCCGCAGCAAGGTGCGCTACGGCTGGCGACCGAATTCGGCATCATCGACATTGCTCCTGGTGAAATCGCTGTGATCCCGCGCGGCGTGAAACTCCGTGTCGAGTTGCCCGGTCATGATGCCGCCCGCGGTTATCTCTGCGAGAACTACGGCGGCTCGTTCACGCTACCCGAGCGCGGCCCGATCGGCGCCAACTGCCTTGCAAACCCGCGCGACTTCCTGACCCCAGTGGCAGCCTTCGAGGATCGCGAAACACCGAGCCGCATAACGGTTAAATGGGGAGGCAAGCTATGGCGCGCGGAGATTGGCCAGTCGCCGCTCGATGTCGTCGCCTGGCACGGCAACTACGCGCCCTACAAGTATGACCTGCGCCGGTTCTCACCGGTCGGGCCCGTGTTGTTCGATCACGCCGATCCGTCGATCTTCACGACGTTGACCTCACCTTCCGAGACACCCGGCACCGCCAACATCGACTTCGTGATATTTCCGGATCGATGGGCGGTCGCCGAAAACACATTCCGCCCGCCCTGGTACCACATGAACATCATGTCGGAGTTCATGGGCCTGATCTACGGCCAGTACGATGCGAAACCGCGAGGCTTCGTGCCGGGCGGGTTCTCGCTGCACAATTGCATGCTGCCGCACGGCCCCGACGCCGAAGCCTTCGCCAAGGCTAGTGCGGCGGACCTAAAACCACATAAGCTCGAAGGCACGATGGCCTTCATGTTCGAAACTCGCCATCCGCAGCGCGTCACACGATACGCCTACGAACTGGCCGGCTTGCAACGGGATTACGTCGACTGCTGGGATGGCATCAAAAAAAACTTCGATCCAAATTGCCCGGACTGGTCGCCTGAGCGGTGATCATACTAAAGGCATGGTGACGCGACAATTCCGTGCGATAGACTGGCGGCAAAAGCAGAAAATGCACTATTTCCCATGGGAGGGACGACGATGAAGATGACCCGCAGGGCTATGATCTCAGCTACCGGTGCCGCATTCGCGACACCAGCCGTTATTACCGGCGCGCGCGCCCAGGCAGTTGTCACGCTGAAGCTGCATCACTTCCTGCCGCCCATCTCGAATGGCCACGCCAAGTTGCTGGCGCCGTGGGCGAAGAAGGTCGAGGCCGACAGCGACGGCAAGCTCAAGATCGACATCTTCCCGTCGATGCAGCTCGGCGGCACCCCGCCGCAGTTGTATGATCAGGTTCGCGACGGCGTCGCCGATATCGTTTGGACCTTGCCCGGCTCGACACCCGGCCGCTTCCCCACGACCGAAGTTTTGGAGCTGCCGTTCATCGCCTCCAAGCGCGGCATCGTAAATGCCCAGGCGGCGCAGGAGTTTGCCGATACCTACCTCAAGGACGAGGTGAAGGACGTCAAGATCCTGAGCTACTGGGCGCACGACGGCGGTTTGATCCACGCCAACAAAGCCATCGTCACCATGGACGATCTCAAGGGCCTGAAGTTGCGTAACCCGACCCGCCTTGCCGGTGAGGCGCTGAAGGCGCTGGGTGCGGTGTCGGTCGGCATGCCGGTGCCACAGGTGCCGGAGAGCTTGGCGCAGAAGGTTATCGACGGAGCGGTCATCCCGTGGGAAGTGGTCCCCGCGGTCAAGGTGCAGGAACTGGTCAAGTTCCACACCGAAATACCAGGCTCGCCGACGCTCTACACAGCGAGCTTCTTCCTTGCCATGAACAAGGCGAAGTACGACGCCCTGCCCGCCGAACTCAGAGCGATCCTCGACAAGAATAGCGGTCAGGAATTTGCCAAGCTTGCAGGCAACATGTGGGATACCGAGGCACTCCGAATCATCGACATCGTAAAGAAGCGCGGCAACACGATCAGCTCCATCACGGAGGACGAGAAGGCGAAGTGGGTCAAGGCGACGGAGCCCGTTCACACCGCCTGGATCGAACAGGTCAAGGCCAAGGGGCTGGATGGGGCGAAGCTCATCGAAGCCGCCAAGGCACTCGTCGCCAAGTACGAAAAAGCCTGACAGCTTACGCGGGGAAACGTCGAATGTGGCCGGCACGGCACGGCACGGGCTGGGGGAGAATGATTTAATGAGTAGCACTCCTTCCCCCAGCGCCGGGTTCAGCCAGCGCATGCCGCTCATCGAGCGCATCACCGGCAACGTCGCGATGCTCGGCGGTCTGCTCGCGTTGGGCGTTGCTCTACTGGTCGTCTGCAGCGTACTTGGCCGATGGCTGTTCGGCACCCCGATCGAGGGTGATTTCGAGTTCGTGAAGATGGCGACGGCAATAGCGATCTTCGCCTACCTGCCCTACACCCAGGCCCGGCGCGGCAACATAATCGTCGATACCTTCACCAGCTGGTTGCCAAAGCGCGCGGTCGATCTGATCGATGCATTCTGGGATTTCTGTTATCTGATCTTCATGACGTTTTGCGCGACCGGTCTCGTGGCCGGGACTGCCGAAGCCTTCAAGAGCCGCGAGACGACGATGCAGCTGCAGCTTCTGGTCTGGCCGGTGATCGCCGTTTGCGCGGCCTTGTGCATTCTCCTCGCCATCACAGCTCTTGTAACCGCGATGCGCCTGATCGGCGGCCGCACATGAGTGGCGTTACCCTCGCCCTTCTGGGCTTCGTCGTCATGCTGTTGTTGATCGCGGCGCGCGCACCGATCGCACTGTCCATGCTCCTCGTCGGAGGTGCCGGCTACTCATACCTGTCGGGCTTCGATCATTTTTTCTCTTATATGAAAACGAACACCTATCATCAGTTCGCAAACTACACGCTTTCGGTCATCCCGCTTTTCATCCTGATGGGCGCGCTCGCAGAACGGGCGGGGATTGCCAAGGCACTTTTCAAATCGGCTGAACGCGCATTCGGCGGCCTTCGCGGCGGACTTGCGATGGCAGTGATCGGCGCGTGCACCGCGTTCGGTGCCATTTGCGGTTCGTCGGTCGCGACCACCGCCACGTTCGGGCGGGCAGCGTTACCCGAACTGATGAAGTACAAATACGACGGCGGTTTTGCGACCGGAGTGATCGCCGTCGGCGGCACCCTCGGCATCCTCATCCCGCCATCGGTTATCCTCGTCGTGTATGCGATCACCACCGAGCAGAATATTGCCAAACTCTTTCAGGCAGCGCTCATTCCTGGCCTGCTGGCAGCCCTGTTCTATTGCATCACGATCGCCATCGTAGTGCGCCGAAATCCCGAGTTGGCGCCAGCATCCGCTAAGCTCGAACTCGAGCCGGCACCGCAGCCGCTGTGGCCGAAGGTTCTGGCTGGTGCCCTGTTACTAGCTATTGCCGTTGGCTTGACACGCAACTCGCTTGGTTGGACGGAATCCGGTATCGGCGCAGGCGTCGCCGCTCTGATGCTGTTCATAGATGTGACCGTGATGCCGGCCATCCTAGTTGCGATCATCGTCGTCGGCGGCATCTACGGTGGCGTGTTCACGCCGACGGAAGGTGCGGCGGTCGGCGCCATTGCCATGATGTTGATCGGCCTTGCCCATCGCACGCTCGACTGGCGCGGCATTACTGAAGCCTTGAAGCAGACTGCCGAAACGTCCGGCATGATCTTCCTGATTTTGCTCGGCTCCGAAGTGTTCGGCGCGTTCCTGGCGCTATCGCGGCTGCCGGCGATCGCTGCCGAAGTTGTCGCCAATTCTGGGTACTCGGCTCACGTCATTCTGATCGGCATGCTCGGCTTTTATATTCTGCTCGGCGCGGTGATGGATGAACTAGCGATGATGCTGCTTACATTGCCCGTGTTCTTCCCGATCATCCAGGCGCTCGACTTCGGCATGACGCCCGACGAGGTCGCGATCTGGTTCGGCATCCTGGTGTTGATCGTCGTCGGTATCGGGCTAACCTGCCCGCCCATCGGGCTCAACGTCTTCGTCGTTAGTGCGTTGGCGAAAGGTATTCCGATCGCCGAGACCTATCGCGGTGTGCTGCCCTTCATCGTCGCCGACATCATTCGGCTTGTGCTGGTCGTGGCGCTTCCAGGGTTGGCATTGTGGATGGTCCGGCTGCTGAATTGAGGCCGGTCAAGTGCTGATGAACGCCGCAACCTCGGGATCGCGTGACAAGTCCTCGACATCACCCACCGCCGGCAACTGAGGCCGGTCGCGCGCGGCGTTGACGAGGCACAGGAAACCGAGCGGCTCGCTCCCGCCCGCGCGAAACTGATGCCACGTCATCGCCGGGATGAACACCAAGTCGCCAACGCCGATCGCGCGGATCTCCGTTCCAACCAGACAGCGTCCGCTGCCGCGATGGACCATCACAGCGTGTACGTGCTCGTGACGCTCCAGTGTTGTATGACCGTCCGGAGCGACCTCGAAATAACGCCATTCGGCTGCCATCGCCGGATCGGAAAACAGCACTTGTCGCGTCACCGAGCGGAATGGCGCGGCACTGTCTTCCTTGTAGGCGAGGATCTGCGTCGCTTCCCACCGGCCGGGCGAGACAGTTCGACGAACGCAGGGCTGCATGTCTTCGTTATTGGCCATGACGGGCAACTTTCGTCGCAAACGCTTCTGCCGCGCCGGTAATTCCCGCGCGGTGACTAAGCAGGCTGCCGCCGATCAACAGGATGGTGTCTCGTCCGTAGGCGTCGAGCATTTCAGATACGCGCTCCAAACTCATGCCGCCGGCTGGGGCCGGTGCGCACACCTTCAAGGAACTCCAAGGCGCGCGGGCTGCCGCCGCAATATCTAGGCAGGTTTGCGCGGAATACGAGAAACGCCCACCGTAATTGGGAAAGATAGTCGCATCTGCGCCCAGCATCCGGAAAATCTTGCCCAGCAGCAAGGGTGGCGCAATACGGCTGGCGCCGCCGAGCGATGGATGCGCCAGAAACGCGATGTCTGCGGCTTCTTCGGCGATCGCGTGGAAGGCCGGCAGCCCGACGACCATCGGCGCAATCAAGGCCATTTTCAGCCCGGCATCACGCACGACGCTTATCTGATCGCGCAACTGGTCGAGCGAACCCGACAAGCTCGGTGCGTAGGCAGACATACGTCCCGTCGACCTGTTTGCGCGCGCGACGGCCGCCGCACACGCCATGACGCGGGCGATGAACGGACTGTAGGCTTGATCGGCGAGGCCGTGATCATCCTTGATGATATCGATCCCACCGAGGGCGGCCGCGTGCGCTATCTTGGCCAACTCTAAAGCCGGGAGCCCTTGTGGCTTCAACGCCGTCGCCGTCAACCCACGGGCTGGTACGCGCAGCATCTTGCGCAGACCAGCCAAGCCCACCGTTGGCCCACCCAGCTCACGCAGATACGAGTCCGGGACATCGACATCCTGCAGGGTCACATCGCTCAGCAGCGACGTGTTGCCGAACAGCATGTTCAACAGTTGCCCAGGCTCCGGTGGCATCGTCTCGGCCGACAGTGCGATGCGCACGTCGAACAAGCCTGGATTCCGCTGTTCGATGGCGACCACCTGCCCGACGATATGGTCAAGGATGCGAGGATCCTCGATCGCCTCGAGCGGCAGTTCGACGCTTTGTTCGATGGCGATTGCCTGCGCCCGCGCCTCGATCGCTCCCGCCTCGCTTTGCACGCGATACGTCGCGACGATACGATCCAGCCGGGGCGACGATGACACCTCGACTTTGGCGCGGGAACCGGGCGCTATATCTTGCAATTCATCACCGCGATCGTAGCCGCCAGCGCGGCAAGATTTCAATTCCGTCGCGCCTGCCCACCGCCAGCGCAGCTGAGTTTCTCTGCACGGTTCCGGCGCGTAACGTCAAGCCAGCAAAAGCTCGCAAGCACATCGGTGCGAGGCATCTCGGCAACGGCGTCGAACTACAGGAATAGGGCGCGAGCCAGCGAGCGGCGCTACGATCCGCCTTGCAGGCTGCAAACGTGCCGTCTATAAACAGCGCAGCTTGGTTGGCCTATGTGGCATGCCCAAGTTCGATTGCGCACGTTATGCGCCATCGTTGGTCGGGCGGAGCGTGGCGCAGCCTGGTAGCGCACTTGCTTCGGGAGCAAGGGGTCGGGAGTTCGAATCTCCCCGCTCCGACCAATCTCACCGAGGATTTGCGCTTCAGAGTTGCCTTCTGCTCGGCGCCGGGGACCAATTTTTCGCAAGACTCACCTCATCGGCCTCGCCGCCACACAAACCGCAATCCTTTCCTTGTCCCGGCGCGGCATGTTCGGTTATGTGATGTCAGGGGTCTGCGGTGTGACGTCTTACGCGCGCCGATGGAAAGCTACCTTTGGGGGGACTATGGAATTTAATCGGAAAGCCGTACTGCGCTTGGCTGTAGCCGGAGCGAGCGTGGCGTGGTTGGCAGCGCCTCATGCGCAGGCCCAGACCCAGTGGATGGGCGGTGCGCCTGTGTTCCAGAGCGACATCGAGCAGCGCCAGCGCCAGCAAGAGGCCGAGCGCGCCGAACGCCGTAAGACGTCTTCCGAGGTGGCCTATCCAAAATTCATGGACGGCGGGGCGAAAGCGGACATCAAGCCGGAGAAACCGCCGGTCGCCTATCTGGAGCAGAACGAACAGCCCGGCACGATCATCGTCGATACCGGCGGCCGCAAGCTCTACTACGTACTTCCCGGCAAGCAGGCCTACGCCTATCCGATTTCGGTCGGGCGGGATGGGTTCACCTGGACTGGCACCGAGCGCATAAGCCGCATCGCCTCGTGGCCGGCGTGGACGCCACCGCCGGAGATGCGCCAGCGCCAGCCGGGCCTGCCCGTGACTGTCTCGGGTGGCGTCATCAATCCTCTGGGGGCGAAGGCGCTCTATCTCGGCAAGACCATCTACCGCATCCACGGCACCAACAACGAGCGCTCGATCGGCCGGGCATCATCATCAGGCTGCTTTCGCATGATGAACGAGCACGTGACACACCTGTCCACCCTGGTTCATGTCGGGACGACGGTGCGGGTCGTCTCCAGCTACGCCGGCGCCAGCAATTCAGCGCCCCTGTCGGCTTTGTTCTCAAGCTTCGGCGGCGATGAAAGCGCAGGGCCGGCGCCAAGCGCGAAGAAGAAGCAGCGGGTGAATTGAAGGTCCGCTGTCAGGGCCAGACTGCCTGTTACAACAGACGGCTGACGAGGCTCGACATGGAATCCAGAGTTCGCGGTTCGTGCGCACCGAGCTTTTCTTCCAACACGGAAAACTCGGTGCAGCAGACCAGAACCACGTGGGCCCCAGCGCTGGAGAGTGCTCGTTTGACCGCCTGATAGCGCGCGAGCACATTTGGTCCGAAGTCGCCGGTCTTTACCGATCGGATGATAGCCAGGGCCGCGGCCTCGTCGCTTTCGACGCTATAAAGCGGCTGCAGGTCCGTGCCGTTGCATTTTTTGTCGAAGATCCCGATGCGCCGCAATGCAGGCGAGCCCAGCACGCCAAAGCGGGCATTCCCGCCGGGCGATGCTTCGCGAACATCGACTAGAGCGGCATCGATCATATCGATGAACGGAATGCCAACCGCGTCGCGAATAGCTGGCGCAAATGCGTGTGCCGTGTTGCACGGCATCGCCAGCATCGTCGCTCCGGAGCGCTCCAACCCACGCGCCATATGCACCAGCGTGGCTGACGGATCAATCGCTCCGCCCTCCAGCAGGTAAGCGATGCGCGACGGCACCCTTGGATTGTTGTCGACGAGCATGCGGACGTGATCTGCGTCATCGCTGGCCGGCGTGCGGCGAATGATCTGCCGCATCAGTTCGACGGTGGCTTCAGGACCCATGCCGCCGATGATGCCGATCACGCGTTCGCTGGATGATTGGATGGCGCTCATCTCACGCTCGATATCCGGGTAAGCCGAAACTGCCGGGGTAGCCGAACAGGCCAACCGATCCGCCGGTGTGCAGGAACACAATGTTATCGGTTTTCTTGAAGTGCCCGTTGGCGACGAGGTCGATCAGGCCGGCCATGCCTTTGCCCGAATATACCGGGTCGAGCAGGATGCCCTCGATGTTCGCCAAGAGCTTCACGGCTTCGACCATGCCCTCCGTGGGCAGACCGTACCCTTGGCCGACATAATCGCAATTGGCGACGACGTGCTCGCGTTTCACGACGCCGGGCAGGCCGAGGTAGGTGGCGGTCTTGTCGGCTAGCGCGAAAACGTTGGCTTCCTGTTTATCCTTCGGCGCACGAACACCGATCCCGAGCACCGGGATGCCGCTGTTCAAGGCGGCGAGACCGGCGACGAGGCCAGCCTGCGTGCCAGCGCTGCCTGTTGCATGCACCAGATGGTCGATCCGCAAGCCA
>JANOOW010000439.1:0-26278 GCA_031421555.1 Hyphomicrobiaceae bacterium
CTCGACCCTGGATGATTATGTCCGTGATCAATGATACCGCAAATACGCACTCGACCACGGCCTAATTCCTGGACGGCCCTCACATACAAATGCGTCAGCCCAGTCAATCCAACGAGCAGTACATTTTGTGGCCTCTCGCGCGTCGCGGTGAAGGGACGGGCTGCACAACTACAAGCATCTGATCGAGGCCGACAACCTCGTTCGCCTACTAGCGCTCAACGGCCGGATGCTTTGAAATAATGCGCGGCAACGATCGTCAGGCGCTTTTTTTCGACCTGGACGCCTTCGGCTTGTTGGGAGATTTACCCGTCGAAGCACCACCGTGACCGAGGCTCTTCTTGAGCGCATCCATCAGGTCAACCACGTTGGCGCCAGTTGGACGGGCGTCGTCTGGAGCAGCCACAATTTTATGACCCTTCACTTTGTCGCGAATCAGTTGCTTAAGCGCGCTTTGATAATGGTCCTGATACTTGTCAGGCTCGAAAGGCTCCGCCTTCTTCGTAATAAGCTGCACGGCAAGCTCGATCATCTCCTTGTCTGGTTTGGCAGAGGGGATCTCATCGAAGTAGTCCGACGGCGCGCGCAGTTCATCGGAATAGCGAAGCATCTCCATAACCAGCCCATCCTCCAGGGGCGCGATTGCGACCAACCACTCGCGGCCTGTGATCGTCAGCTGCGCGAGCCCAATTTTGCCGGTCTTGCGCAACGCGTCGCGTATCACAACGTAACCTTCGCTAGCCATTGCATCTGAGGGAGTTACATAATAGGGCCGCTCAAAATAGCGATAATCGATATCTTTCACATCGACAAATTGAACCAAATCGATGGTTTTCTTGCTTTCTAGTTTCAGCGCATCGATCTCTTCGGGCTCTAATGTAATATATGAATCCTTGTCGACTTCGTAGCCCTTTACGATATCAGCATTGTCGATCTTTCCGATGCCTTGGACGACCTTCTCGTAATTCACCCGGCGGCCCGACGGCTTGTGAATCTGCCGAAAGCTAATTTCCGATTTGCTCTCCACCGCGTTGAAAATTTCGACACCGATCGATACCAAGCTGAGCCTTAGAAAACCCTTCCAGTAAGGCCGCGCACCTTTTTTCGGCATGTCACCCTCTGCACATCCACAACTCTAAGAATTTACAACGCCCGAAAGGGAACAAAGTTGCTGACCACGTAGGCCCGGCGGACTGGCTGCGTTGGCAATCAGGCCTTGAGGCGGTAGCCTGTATGGAAGATCCACCATACGATCGCGAGGCAGATTGCGAGAAATGCGACGGTCATCGCGATGCTGAGACCGACGTCAACGTCTGCCGCACCGTGAAAACTCCATCTGAACCCGCTGATCAGGTACACCACTGGATTGAAGTATGACACGGCTTGCCAGAACGGCGGGAGCATTTTTATTGAATAGAATGCTCCGCCCAGAAAGGTCAGAGGCGTGATGATCAACATCGGAATGGCTTGGAGTTTCTCAAAACCGTCGGCCCAGATTCCGATGATGAAGCCAAACAAGCTGAACGATACCGATGTCAGAATCAGGAATGCGACCATCCAAAAAGGATGCTCAATTTGATACGGTACGAATAACCGCGCCGTTATCAGCACAATGACGCCTAGGATGATCGACTTGGTTGCTGCGGCGCCGACATAACCCAGCACAACCTCGGCAAACGATAACGGCGCCGACAGCAACTCGTAAATTGTGCCCGTGAAGCGGGGCATATAAATGCCGAACGAGGCGTTGGATATGCTCTCCGTCAAAAGCATAAGCATGACAAGGCCGGGCACGATAAAGGCCCTGTACGGCACGCCATCGATTTCTGCGATCCGCGAGCCGATCGCCGCGCCGAACACAACGAAGTACAGCGAGGTCGACAGCACGGGCGATAGGATGCTCTGCATCAAAGTTCGCGCGGCTCGCGCCATCTCCGTCAGGTAGATTGCCTTTACACCGTGCAGGTTCATCGCGCGTTTTTTACCAGGTCGACAAAGATATCCTCGAGCGATCGTTGGCTGGTGCTTATGTCCGTGAAGCCGATATTCGCGGCACTCAAGTCCGCCAATAGTTTTGTGATGCCGGTTCGCTCGGCACGCGCATCATAGGTAAACACCAGCGAGCGTTGGTCAGGTGCGATCTTCAAATCGTGGGCCGAAAGTGCCGATGGGACGGCAGCCAAGTCGTTCGCCAGTTGCAACGTCAGCTGCTTCTTGCCCAATTTGCGCATCAAAACTGACTTCTCTTCCACCAGAATGAGTTCGCCCCTGGTGATCACGCCGATGCGATCGGCCATTTCCTCGGCTTCCTCGATGTAGTGCGTCGTCAGGATGATCGTAACGCCGGCGCTGCGCAACTGACGCACGATCTCCCACATATCCTTACGGAGCTCGACGTCGACGCCGGCCGTTGGTTCGTCCAGAAACAGAATTTGTGGCTCGTGCGCCAAGGCTTTGGCGATCAGGACGCGACGTTTCATACCGCCTGAGAGCGTCATGATCTTGGAGTCTTTTTTGTCCCACAGTGAAAGGTCGCGCAGCACCTTCTCGATGTGAGCTGGGCTGGCTGGTTTGCCGAACAAGCCGCGACTGAACGAAACTGTGCGCACCACGGTTTCGAACATGTCGGTCGATAACTCTTGCGGCACAAGTCCAATCGCCGCTCGCGCTGCCCGATAATCGCGAACGATATCGTGACCGTCGACCTCGACCGTTCCGGTGCCGGGATTGACTAAGCCGCAGATGATGCTGATCAACGTCGTCTTGCCGGCGCCATTGGGACCGAGCAACGCGAAAATCTCGCCTCTTCGAATTTGGAGACTGACTCGCTTCAACGCCTCGAAGCCCGAGGCATATGTCTTCGACAAATCTTTGATCGAAATTATATGTGGCACTGTTAGTAATTACTCGGGGTGTGATAGCCGCCCCAGTCTAACCGCACGATGTAAAAACACCAAACGCGACGAACGGACTGTCCGCTGGCGCAGTGTCCGTTGAAGATCGTCGACGCCTGACAACACCTTCGTTTTTGCCCCAGTCTTTCGGCGCGGGGTGCAGAAGCACGATACGGCCGTGCACAGAAATCAGCTCAGGGCAATGTCGCCGAGATGATCGCGTATCTCGATTTGCGGTGTCTTGACGAGATCCTTAGCAAGCTCGGCGTGAAGTGCGGCACGTAATGCCGGCGACAGCGCGGTCCGCAGATCGCCAAGCGTCTTTGGAGGTGCTACGAGCACAAAACGATCAAAGGATTTGGCATTGAGCCGTTGATCGAGCCGTTTAGCGAGGCTCTGCGCGAATGATCGCTTGAGTTCGCGCCGCGGATCCGTCGCTGGTTCGATCGCATGACGCATTGGCCCCACGGACTCGTTCGTGCGGCCGGGGCGCTCGGTCAGAATATCGTGCGTTGGGCGAAGGTCGCCGTCCATTCTCATATCTTCGACAGGCGTGAGCTTACTGACCGATCCCCAAGTCTCGAAGACGCGCGCATGGGCGCCGTCGGCTATGACAATCCAGGTACGCTTGCTTCTCATGCCAGCAACTCCGTGATTATTTTGAACTGGCCGCGCCTGAATCAAATCGACGGAACCGCGTGGGGGGCGGCCTTGACGATTGCTTCGGGATGCACGGACAGGAAATGATGCATTGCCACAATCAGCTCGCGCGCATGTTGCTTATCACCACACCGAACATCTGAGCGGAAGCTGTCGCGGATCATACGCGAATGAACTCAGGCCATGCTCACTCTAAATGAGCTTGCCAGCTAACGCACCCGCGACAATCTCCTGCTCGTGCGCGGCAATTTGCAAGATTTTCTCAATATCGCAAAATGAGATACAATCTGCCATCGAAATCATGGGCTTTGCTCCCAAGTTTCAGTGGCAATACCTAGTCTAGGAGGCCGACGAGCCTGTTCTATTATGTGCACCGTTACGCGCTTCGTTCCGGGCAAGGATCTTTCTCAATTTCTGTACTTCCCACTTCGATACCAGCCGACTTCGCCGCCCGTACACGAGTGTTGCGTGAAAGGCTAAACCGAGGCCCCATCCCATCAACACCCAGAGGATCCAGTATGGTTTACCACGCGTCACATTGAGAATTATGAGGCCGCCTGTAACAAGAGCAAAAACCACAGCGTGAATGTAGAAGCCCTTGATCGCGTCAAGTTGCCTACGGGCTTGCTTATACCGATCATCCATCGCGCAATATCCTCTCAGTCAAAACCCAGCGGCCCCGGCCTTAACAGCAACGCAAAAAAGCCATCGGCCGAAAATGGTTAGCGCGCACTGATAGTAAACTCGGAGTGATAAGTCTTTTCCGGCGAAGAAGTTCCGCTCCAGTGTCAATTCCGCTCACATTGTCCCAGTTTATCTCGCACTCCCCAGCAACTTATCAAGTAATTGACCGGGTCTCAGAAGACGGGTGAACGGTTTGTGCAAACCTTCGTCATGTGCTTTCGTTAGGTCGTACGGCTAGCACGTCACAGGCAAGAGTGCCGATCAGCCGTTCGGCGACGCTGCCGAGAACGGCACGGCGCCATCCTGTTCTACCGTTAGTGCCGATGACTGCAAGATCGGCACCGGTGCGTTCGACGTAACGGCGAACGCCTTCGTCAGGTGAGCCGATTTCGATAGCGGTTGTCAGGTGAGGGCGGCGAGCCAATGCTGGATGCACGAATTGCGCCACTGCTTGTTCTGCAATCTCCTTCATCTCCCGGGTGTGCCGTTCCGCTAGCGGACCGGTTACGCGATCAGACGGGAGCAAGCCATGCAGCGCATCATCACATACGTGAATGACTGTAGCAGCGGTTTCCGGAAAAAGACCCAGGGCGCAGTCCAGTGCGTCTACGGACGGTGTCGAGAAATCGGTCGCAATCGCCATAACGCGATAAGGGCCGTCCACGTGGTTACGCACGGTCAGTACTGGCTGCAGCGCATGCCGCAGTACGTGATCCACGGTGGAGCCCAAAAGGCGGTCCCGGAAGGAGGTGTGCTCGCCAGCCCCTAAGACAAGCATATCGGCGAAAAGCCGCCCACCCTTTTCCAGGATGCATTGCGCCGGATCCCCCAGCCCAACCGAAACCTCGACTTCGAGCGTTGACGCCGCGGCATTCGAAACGAGTTTTTGCCTCAATTGCGCTTCGATGGCATTCGCGGCTGTGGTGAAGTTCGTTTGCCGGTTGGCATCAGCGATAACGTGGATCACCAGTAGACTTGCTTGCCATTGACCGGCAAGTTGCACGGCACGTCCCAGCGCCCGGTCACCGGCCGGTGTTAGATCGGTGGCGCATAGCAACGCTGTGGGCATCTTCCAATCGCGCGGCATGGCGGTGATCTCCTTACACTCAATCAACTCCGCTATAAGTTTGACCCGGCGCAGCGAAAAACAAGGTGGCGGCCGCGGTAGCAACTCACAAAGGGTAGAGGAGTTGTCGAGAGATGAGTAAGCAAGCATCCAAGAGCGAACTCGCGCGCACACTGACGCTCACACACGCCACACTTTACGGGCTTGGCGTCACGATCGGCGCCGGTATCTACGTGCTGATCGGTGCTGCTGCTGCGCGTTCGGCAATGTTTTCGCCGATCGCGTTCTTGGTCGCTGCCGCCATCATGTCGCTTACCGCTGCTTCGTTCGCCGAGCTTGTCGGCCGGGCGCCGCTCGCTGCTGGCGAGGCGGCGTATGCAAAGCTGGCATTCCAATCGAACGCACTAGCTACCATCGTGGGTGTCATGGTGGTCGGCATCGCAGTCGTGTCGGCATCTGCGATCAGCGTCGGCGCGGCGGGTTACCTCGCTGTTTTCATAAATCTGCCCCAGCGCGTGCTCATTGCCGCAGTGGTGGCGAGCATGGCGGCGATAGCCGCGTGGGGCATCAAGGAGTCGGTGATCTTTGCGGGCTTGTTCACGCTTATCGAAGTCGCGGGTCTCCTGGTCATCATTGGCGGCGGTCTGCTGTTCGAGCCAAAGGTCTTCACGCGTCTGCCGGAAATCGTACCTCCGCTCACCCAACCCGGCACTATCAGCGCGCTGTTGAGCACCATCCTACTGGCTGTGTTCGCGTTCATCGGCTTTGAAAGTTTGGCCAACACCGCCGAGGAGGTGCGCGATCCGGCGCGAACCTTACCGCGCGCGATTCTGCTCACGCTGCTCATATCGACCGTCCTCTATATGCTGGTCGTATGGATATCTCTTGTCGCCGTGCCGTTACCAGAACTGACGGCGTCGACGGCGCCCCTTAGTCTAGTATTCGAGCGCGTGACTGGGGGATCTCCTAAAATCATGAGCGCGATCGCCATCGTCGCGACACTCAACGGAGTGGTCGTCCAGATTATTATGGCATCGCGCGTGCTCTACGGGATGAGCCGCGACAACCATTTTCCCGCCGTGTTCGCTCGCGTCAACAACCGGACGCAGACGCCGGTTGTAGCGACATCGGCCGCAGCCGGACTTGTCCTCGCGTTCGCCTGGTTTCTACCCTTGCACAATCTGGCCGACCTAACTTCACGGCTGACGCTCCTTGTCTTCTCCATGGTGAACCTATTCCTTGGCTGGATCAAATGGCGTGGCGACCCCGCGCCTCCCGACGGTTTCGTCGCCCCGTCGTGGGTGCCGTGGGCTGGCTGCGCCAGTTGTCTAGCCCTGCTCATTGGCGAAATTACCTCGAAGGGTGGTTGGTAAAACCACGCGACCTGACTGGCTTCGGCAGCATGCCCTGAGATGTCTGCGAATCCGGCCGCTTCTTTTCATTGACTATGTCGTAGAAAACACGGGAATACCGGAAGCTCTCAATATCTTCGCGCGAGCCCGTTCACTTGGATTCAATAAGCGCCCTTTCCTTGATCATGTCCGGCGACGCGGCGCTGTTTGCCATCGTGCGCCTGTCCCTCGTCGTGACGCTTTCGGCCACGCTGCTCGCTAGCGTGATCGGCATGCCGCTTGGTGCAGCCGTGGCACTCACCCGGTTTCCAGGGCGTGGCGCGGTTATCGTGTTGCTGAACGGGCTGATGGGGCTGCCACCGGTCGTTGTCGGCCTGCTCGTGTTCCTCGCGCTGTCCCGCTCTGGTCCTCTTGGGTTCCTCGGCTTGCTGTTTACGCCGCAAGCCATGATCATTGCCCAAGCTTTGCTGATCACCCCGATCATCGCGGCATTGAGCCGGCAAGTGATCGAGGATCTGTGGACCGAGTACCGCGATGAATTCGAGGCGATGAAGGTGCGGCCTCTTCATCGCGTGCGAGCACTACTGTGGGACGCGCGCTACACGCTGGTGACGATTCTACTCGCGGGTTTCGGCCGCGCGGCCGCCGAGGTCGGTGCGGTGATGATCGTCGGCGGCAATATCGATGGCTTCACCCGCGTGATGACGACGTCGATCGCGCTGGAAACATCGAAAGGCAACCTGGCACTTGCGCTCGGACTAGGCCTTGTGCTGATCGCGATTATCATGATCGTGAACGCGATCGCTTGGTTTGTACGGCAGTGGTCAGAACGCCATGCGGGATGATCTCGAAATGCCGCCGCCTCTTCTAAGGCTGAAGGACGTCATCGTTCGCGCCGGCGAAACGACGATCCTTGATGGCATATCGCTGACGCTGCATGCGGGCGCGCCCACCGCCGTGATCGGACCCAACGGTTCGGGCAAGACTACGTTGCTGCGCTCTATCATGGGGCTCGTTGAATTATCGAGTGGTCAGATAGAGAGAGACGACACATCGTCTGCGATCGTATTTCAGAAGCCCGTGATGCTTCGCCGGACTGTGGCTGGCAACGTCGCATTTGCTCTGACGGCCGCAGGCCGGACGCCAACGAGTGCCACGGTCTCAGCCTTACTCGACCAGGTTTATTTGACGGATCTCCGCGATCGGCCCGCTCGCAAGTTATCTGGTGGTGAACAGCAACGCCTCGCCATCGCGCGCGCTCTCGCCTGCCACCCGCGCCTCCTTCTTCTCGATGAAGCGACGGTCAGTCTCGATCCCGCGCAAACCAAGATTATCGAAGACTTGATCGAAACGATTGCCGCTTCGGGCACCAAAATCATCATGGCGACGCACGAGCTTGGCCAAGCCCGGCGCCTTGCTGGTGATGTGGTATTCTTGGCCAAAGGCCGTGCGGTGGAGCACGCGCCGACGCAGAGCTTCTTCATGTCTCCCACCACGGAAGCAGCACGCCGCTTTCTTGCGGGCGACCTTGTCCTATGAGCGCGGCCGCAGGCGTAAACCCTTCGTGCGCACCCGCGCTACCACCCGATGACGCCCGCCCTATAACTTGCGGGTGCTGATACCGCGGCCGGTGGTCCAAACCTCGGTGTGATCAGGCAACAGCATCTTCTTGATGACCAGTGGTGGGAATGGCGTTGCAATCAGCAACGTCACCTGCCGGGCGGTCACGAGGTTGCTGACGCTTGATCCACCCGAAGATTAGCATACAGGCCCTCACCGTACACTGGGAACCGCGCCCATAGAAAGCAGTCATAGACCCCGCATCGATGCTGACTTACCCTGAGATCGAAATCAAAGCCGCTGAGAAACGCGCAAGGGCTTGGGATACGCATGGCACATTCTAAATCTCGCATCGTTGTGTGCGGCGCCGGCATCGCCGGAATTTCAGCGGCTTATCAACTCGCCGTCGTGCACGAATGCGACAACGTCGTCCTCATCGAGGAAGGCAACCCGCTGTCGCTGACCTCCGACAAATCGACAGAATGTTATCGCAACTGGTGGCCAGGACCAGACGGCGCCATGACGAAGTTCATGGATCACAGCATCGATCTGATAGAGGGCCTAGCGTGGACAAGTGGCAACCGGTTCAATCTCAACCGGCGCGGTTACGTCTTTGCGAGCGCCGAACCGGATAAGGCCGCATGGCTGCACGCAATGGCGACGCTGGCTGAGACACACGGCGCAGGGCCGGTAAGGCTGCATGATACCGGCACCGATACGTATGAGCGATCGCCAGAGAGGGGCTTCGATTTTCCCCTCACTGGAGCCGATATCATTACGGATGCGAGCCTCATCCGGCAGCATTTTCCCTATCTGTCGGAGCAAACGAAAGTTGTTGCCCATGCCCGCCGCGCGGGATGGCTTAGCGCACAACAACTGGGCATGACCATGCTGGAAGCGGCACGCGAACGCGGTGTGCGGCTGGTGCGTGGCCGCATGACCGGAGCCGATATCGAAGGTGGTCGCGTAAGCGCCGTCCACATCGAGCAGGTGGGTGTGCGCCAGACGCTGCCTGCGACGCATCTCGTGTTGTGCGCTGGCCCGATGTTGAAAGAGACGGCGGGAAATCTGGGCATCGACTTACCCATCGTTGGCGAACGTCACTTCAAAATCAGCATATCCGACACGCTCGGCGTCATGCCACGCGACGCGCCCATGGTGATCTGGCTCGACCGGCAAAACCTGCCTTGGACCGAGGAGGAACGTGCGGAACTTTCCGCCGGCGAAAGCACCCGCTGGCTGACCGAGCCGTTTCCAGCCGGTGTGCACGGACGTCCTGATGGTAGCGGCACAGGCAGCACGCTTCTCATCCTCTTCAACTACGAAAACAAAGCCGCCGAGATCGTCTTCCCGCTGCCGGAAGAGGAAAACTACCCCGAGATCGCTTTACGCGGCATGTCGACGATGGTGCCGGCACTCAAGACGTACATCGATCGCGGCGTCCGCCCCTATGTCGACGGAGGCTACTACATTCGAACGCGAGAGAACCGGCCGCTGATAGGCCCTACCGCGATCGATGGCCTCTTCGTCTCCGGTGCCTATTCCGGCTTCGGCATAATGGCCTCGTGCGCGGGGGGAGATTTGATCGCGCGCCACGTGCTCGGCGCAGACCTACCTGCCTACGCGCCCGCATTTGCCCTCACGCGCTATCAAGACCCCGCTTACCTAGCATTGCTCGAAAACTGGGGCGACGATGGTCAGTTGTGAGGGATTCCATCGCTAAGCGCGCACATCTCGACCGATCAGTCCTCGCCCACAATAGTTAGGTCGTCCCCCAAGGCCGCCGCGATCTGCGCAGCGCGGGCGTGATCGTCCAGACGGCGAGTGACGTAGGCGCAGGCGTGCCTATTCCCGAGCGACCACCACGCGGCAGAGCCGCCGATTCCGCCCTTGGCGATCTTACCCTGGTCGCGGATCAGGCCGAGTGTCCAAGTTACGCGCGTGCCGAAGACCTCGTCGTGGCCGGTAATCTGGGAGGACACGAATTCCGCGTGCAGCTCCGGACCGAGGAGACGGCGCACCGGGCCGTTCGGGTCCGTCAAGCTCGCGAAGAAGGCCGCCATGGAACTGGCCGTCGTCTGGAGGTTGACCGCGCCGAACACCGACTGCCGCCAGGCTCGGGAGTTGATCCGTCCAATGTCCAGCGCGCCGTCGGGGATAAGTAGCCAGGGCGAAGCGGGCAGTCGCTCCGGCCAATCGGGGCGCGCGTACTCTAGGTCGGCGACCCGGTCCAGCGCTGCGTCGGGAACACCTAACCAAGCGTCGAGGTCCAGTGCCGGCCGGACAACGTCGTTTACCAATGCCCCCAGCGTCGTTCCTGTGGTGGCGCGCAAGACGCCGTCGATGAGATGACCGTACGTCAGCGCATGCTCGCCGAGGGACGTGCCGGGCACGTACTCCGGTGCGGCGCGCTCTAGGCTCGCCCGCAGTCCGGCGTCGTCGAGCAGGTCAAGATTGGCGGCATCGGGCGGAAAGCGGGGCTGACCGGCCTGATGGGTGAGGATTTGACGGAGGGTGGTAGCTTCCTTGCCATTGTCTCCATACTTTTTCCAATGGTGGGCAACGGGCTCGTCCAACTCCACCGCTCCGTCACGCACGGCGACCAGAGCCGCAAGGGCGACGACCGGCTTCGACAGCGAGTACGTCATGACGAGCGTATCATCCCGCCACGGTCGGCTCCGCGCAGCATCGGCCCACCCCGCGTTCAGCCGCACGACCTCCCGCCCGTTCGCCAGACCGACAGCCCCGCACCGGTCTCCGCCCCACTGTCCACGAGCCGCTGGAATGCTTCCCGAACATTTTCGTACCCATCCTTAACGAAGCCGTCGATGGTGACAGGGTTCGCGGACATGGCTTGACTTCCTTGTCTTCAGCGCAGTTGCAACCGAGGCACTCCGCCGGTTTTATCGGTATTAAGAAACTCTGATCCAATACCCGCAACTTTCCGGAAAGGGGTGAGTTCCAAAAACGGCTGCATTATCCGTCTCTATCGTCTCGCGAAAGCGGCAGCGTCATCTACACCCGAACGCGTTGGAATGATCAATCACGACCGGCGCCCTGGGCAGGTGGCGAGCCTTGATGATAAGGAACCAAACTGTTTCAAAGCAGTTTGCAGCCAAACGTTGTCAGACAAGATCGGATCCGTCATGGAACGTCGGAGCCGCACAGAGGGAGACTGGTGGAGTGCTTGATGCGCCCTGCGTCAGCGCGCGGCGATGTTCCGTTAGGCTTCGTTTCGCTTACCGAGAAGTCAAATGGATCTGGTAGCGGCGACTGAAGGAGATGGATTATGGATTACGATCACTCGAGGGCTCATGATCAAAAGCATAGTAATTCACGCCATGGCGTTCATGACCGATCCTATCTGATGTTCTGGTTGAACATGGCCCTGGGTTTGGCCGTCATGTACGTGGTCATGTTCTCGATGATCGACGGGCGGCATGATTTCCGCAACAACTTGAACATGTTCTACATGGCCGTCACCATGTGGGCCCCAATGGGCATCTTCATGCTGGCAACCATGCGGGGCATGTTTCCCAGCAATAAGGCCAATGTCGCGCTCTACGTATTATTCGGTCTTCTTACCGTCGGATCATTCTGGGCAACGCGCTCACAGGTCGGGATCAGCGACCGCCAGTTTGTCGCTTCGATGATCCCACACCATTCGGGAGCGATCCTGATGTGTCGAGAAGCGCCGCTATCCGACCCCGAACTTGTCTCACTATGCAGCCAGATCGTGCGGGCACAGCGCCAGGAGATCGAACAAATGAACCGGATTGCGGACAGGCTGCGCTAAAGGAAATACGGGACGGTGTAACTATTCTCTGACCATCGGTTCGGAATTAGGTAAGTGTCACCGTATTTCCAAATATTAGACAAATGCCGCGCTGACGCGCGCTCTGCTGTGGTTGCGCAACCGGCTGATGGTGTCGTCTACAGTCCCTCGGACAGGAACGCCGACCCACGACGGGATGGCATGGGTAAGGTTATCGCTCAACAGATGTCGCGATAGATTTCGCCGAGGGAAATTTTTACAGCAGCGCCGGCACGCGGATGACGCCTGCATGCCGCTCCCATCGATCGATTATGTGACGGTAGCGCTCGATCTCGAACCATCGAAACCGTCTGCAGCCTAAGCTTGCACTTTGGGCTTTGCATAATCCGAGCGAGCTCGCGCAACATGCCGGCCGTGGGACAGAGCACCGGTTAACACGCCGTCCCTGACAACGACCTTTCCGCGCACGATGGTCGTTTGCGGCCAGCCGGTTACTTCCAGCCCCTCGTAGGGCGTGTAGTCCGAACCTTGATGCAGGCCGGAGGCTCTGATCGTCATCCGGCGCAATGGGTCCCACAGCACGATATCGGCATCCGAGCCGATGGCGATCGTGCCCTTCGTTGGGTGCAGTCCATAAATTCGCGCGTGGTTCGTCGACGATAAAGCAACAAACTGGTTGAGTGTGATCCGGCCCTTGACGACGCCTTCCGAGAACAGGATAGGCAGCCGCGTCTCCACACCGGGGATGCCGTTCGGCACCCACTTGAAACTTGTACGGCCGTTGGGCGAAAGCTTTCCTTGTGGATCGTCATAGCGAAACGGGCAGTGGTCGGACGAGAAGACTTGGAATACGCCGGTCTCGATGCCACGCCAGCACGCCTGTTGGCTTTCGACATCACGCGGCGGCGGGCTGCACACATATTTCGCGCCCTCCATGTTGAGACCGTCCATGTCCTTTTCGGTGAGCATCAGATACTGCGGGCACGTCTCGCCCATCACCTTGAGACCGCGCGATTGCGCCCGCCGGATTTCCTCCATCGCCGGCCCGTTGGAGACGTGCACGACCATGATTGGCACGTCGATCAACTCGGCCAGGCTGATGGCGCGATGCGTCGCTTCGCGTTCGACCGGAATCGGCCGCGAGGTACCATGAAACTTTGGTGAGGTTTTCCCGGCTCGTTCCAACCGGTCCGTCAGGAAGCGGATCGCGTCATAGTTTTCGGCATGCACCATGACGAGTGCGCCGGTCTCGCGCGCCGTCGAGAACACTTCAAGCATCTCGTAGTCGGAGAGCGCCAAATCCTGATAGGTCATGAAGACTTTGAACGAGGTGTAACCGTCATCGACGAGCGCTGGTAACTCCTGCCCGAGCACGCTGGGTGTCGGGTCCGATATGATCAGATGGAAGCTTACATCAATGTGGCACTTGCCTTCGGCGATCGCATGATAATCCTTCAAGGCCTGCCGCAAGCTCTGGCCCTTCTGCTGCATGCAGAAGGGCATGACCAGCGTGTTGCCACCGAAGGCTGCCGACCGCGTTCCGCTTTCGAAATCATCGGCCATGACAATGCCGGGCCCGCTCGGCTGCGCGAGATGAACGTGGCTGTCGATGCCGCCTGGGAGCACGAGACGGCCGTGCGCGTCGATTACCTCGCGGGCATCGCCAAGCGCCTCGCCGAGAGCAACAACCCTTCCGTCGCGAATGCCGACATCGGATTTGAATGTGTCGCTGGCCGTGGCGACGGTGCCGCCCGCGATTACAAGATCCAACATCTGAATGACCTTTCTTTGTGGCTCGGTCAGCCGGGCGTTCGCGCCGCCGCTAACCCGAGCGCAATGTCCAGGGCGATTGCGCTCGACTCACGCGCAGAGGCGGGACCGTGCCCGCCGCCGCCCGATGTTTCCAATCGTATGATATCGGATTTGCGCAACTGCATATTCGATACCTTTGAGTGAAGCGGTGTTTCCTGGCCGTCCCGAATGAGCGTCAGACGGCCCGCACTTCCGGGACCACCGCCCACTAGACCCTTGGGTCGAAACTTGAACCGGTCCATCTGCGCGGTGAATGTAGCGGCATCTGAATCGATCCGCCACTCGCGCCTCAATCCAAGTCCGCCGCGGTGACGCCCGCTGCCGCCACTATCTGGCACGAGACCGTAACTCAGGATGGTGACCGGCGTATCGCTCTCGATCATCTCGACCGGGATCGACGCGTTATTGTGCATGCCGAAGGAGTGTGCACTCGCGCCATCGCCCAGCGGATGAGCACCACATCCACCGACCTCGATTTCAACCAGCACTTTTCGCGCGCCCTCGTTCTGGCGGGTCTGGAATGCACACACATAACTCACCCCGTAGTAGGACGCCGGCATGCGATCCGGGATCGCCTGCGACAGCGCACCGAATAATACATTGAGCAGAACATGGCACGGCGATATCCGGTGCGCGACGGGTGCGGGGTGCCGTGCCGACACGATCAGGCCTTCGGGTGCTACGATGCGGATCGGCCGGTAGCAGCCAGCGTTGGCGGGGATCGAACGGTCGGCGGCCGCGAGGATCGCGAAGTAGACTGCCGACGAAGACGATCCAAGCGTCGCGTTGATCGGTCCGGAAACCTCAGGCGCCGAGCCGGAGAGGTCGACCGTCAACGCGTCGCCAGCGATGACGATCTTGGCATGGATGCGGACGGGGCTTTCCGTGTCGATGCCGTCGTCGTCGAGGAAATCCTCGAATTCGTAATTGCCATCGGGCATCCGTCCAATGACGTCGCGCATCGCCGCTTCCGAGTTGTTCAGCAGTTGATGGCAAGCGGCTGCCAAAGTTGCAGCACCATATTTTCCAGCCAATCGCGCTATCGCCTGCTCGCCAACCGAAAGCGATGCGATCTGAGATTGCAGGTCGCCCATGACGATCGCCGGTTGCCGCACGTTCTGGCTGATCAATTGCCAAAGCCCATCATTGCGAACGCCGCCCGCATAAAGTTTAACGGGGGGAATTCTCAATCCCTCCTGATAGATTTCCGTTGCGCCGGCCGCGTAACTTCCCGGCGACATGCCGCCGACATCTAGATGGTGACACAGCGTGCCCACGATCGCGATCCGGGCACCATCATGGAACACCGGACGAAAAGCGACGATGTCCGGCAAATGCTGACCGCCACAATAAGGATCGTTGGTGATAATGACGTCGCCGTCGTTCCAGTCCTTTGGCGGAATGAACCGTTCGACGATCGTGCGCAGGCAGTAGCCCATCGAATTGAGGTGCTGTGGGATGCGCGCAGATTGCGCAACGTTGTAGCCGTCGGCATCGAAGATAGCCGTCGAATAGTCGAGCATCTCCCGCACGATCGTCGAGCGGCTGGTGCGCCACATGGTGACGTCCATGTCGGCTGCGGCTGCCGTCAACGCGTTGCGCAGCACTTCGAGTTCGATGACATCGAGCGTCGTCATGTGTCTGCTGCCTCGAAACTTGCGGCGAGATGCCCGAGAGCTATGCGACGCAAGCGCCAACGCGGCGCCAGATAAAGCGTCGTATAATCCTCCTCGACAATCGCGGGGCCAACGATCGTATCGGTATGGCCGATAGCATCGCGCCGCCACACTGGAACATCGCGCCACTGATTGCCAACGAACACGCGGCGCGACGACGGTTGTGCCGCAAAAATCGGCGGTTCGACCGCTTTGTCAGACGGGCGCGACAGACGACCGATGGCTGCCAGCCGCAAAGTGACCATCTCGACCACGTCGTCGCGGTTTGCGTAGGAGAACCTTTGCTCATGCTGCTGATGGAAGAGTTCCAGCACTTCAACACGCGCAGCTTCGTCGTAGATGGCGGGGCGCCACGGCACGGTCAATTCGAAGGCTTGTCCCTTGTACCGTAAATCGATGGCGAACCGCAGATCACGGTCTCGCATCGCGATGCCGTCGCTTTCGAGACGCGCCTGCGCCTCTGATCGCATCTCGTGAGCCATGGCGGCGATTGGCGGCAAAGCCGCCTCATCGAAGATCCGGACAGCGGAACGCGCAAACCCGTGTTCGATGTCGGCATCGAGAATGCCGCGCGCCGAAAACGTGCTGGCATCGACCGGGAATACGATGCGCTTGATCGACAGCTCTTCGGCGACGGCGCAGGCGTGTACGGAGCCGGCGCCACCGAAGCTCAGCATCGTGAAATCGCGCGGATCGAGCCCTTTCTCGAACAAACTGACGCGGATCGCCGCGGCAAGGCGGCTGTCGGTGATCCGCAACACACCGGCCGCAGCTGCGTCCACGCCAAGCCCAAGCGGCGTCGCCATAGCACGTTCCATCGCCTTGCGTGCACCATCGACATCGAGCGGCATCTTGCCGCCAAGAAAGAACGCCGGATCGAGACGGCCAAGCAGCAAATTTGCATCGGTGACGGTCGGTTCATTGCCGCCACGGCCATAGCAGACTGGGCCAGGCCACGCCCCCGCGCTCTCAGGACCGACGGTCACCTGACGACCGTTTGCGACGCGCGCGATCGATCCGCCGCCCGCACCAATCGTGCGGATCTCGACCATCGGCACGCGTACCGGCAGGCGGTCGATCTCGCTTTGCGTGACGAACTCGATGCGGCCTTCGCGCACCACCGACACATCGAAGCTGGTGCCGCCCATGTCGACGCCGACGGCAAAGCGGTCGCCAGTGTTCTGGGTCAAAGCGAGTGCTGCCTTGGCGCCGCCACTTGGTCCCGACAGTAGCAACCGGACAGGCTCACGTGCGGCGGTCTGAGGGCTGCACACGCCACCGTTCGATTGCACGATCAGCAGGCGGGGCTTGAAGCGCTCCGCCTCCATCCGGCGGTGCAGTTGATCGAGGTAGCCGCGCACCACAGGTTGTAACAACGCATTTAGCACTGTGGTGCTGGAACGCTCGTACTCACGTATTTCAGGGCTGACTTCGGAGGAACAAGAAACCGTGAGGTGAGGCAGCGATGCGGCAATGGTCTCGGCAAGGGTCCGTTCGTGCGCCGGGTTGGCGTACGCGTGGAGCAAGCAGATGGCGACGGTCTCGATCTCCATTCGGCGCAATGCCGCGATGACCTCCGCAATGGCATCTTCAGTGACTGCGACCTCCGCTTTACCCCTCGCAGTCATCCGCTCTTTCAGACCAATGCGCCGATCGCGCGGGATGAGTACCGGTTGCGGCTGAGGCCACACGGAATACACATCCCGGCGATTGTGCCGGCCGATTTCCAGCACATCCTCGAAGCCGTGCGTTGTAACCAGCGCTCCGCGCGGCAGCCGCCGCTCGAGCACCGCGTTGGTCGCAATGGTCGTGCCGTGCAGCACGTAGCCGACGTCATTCAGCGTGAAGCCGAAACGTTTGGCGGCATCATTGATGCCCTCCATCAAGCCGCGAGAGGGATCTTCCGTCGTCGTTGGCACCTTATGCGACAGGATCCGCCCGTCGCGCTCGTCCATGATCTGAAGATCTGTGAAGGTGCCGCCAATGTCGACGGCAATACGGATGGGCAAGGATCGTTTTGTCATGCGCAGCTATCCTCGCATCGTTGGGGAAGCCACGTCGAGCCCCCGATGATGGAATCGATCGACGGCGGGATCATGATGCCGAGCGTGCCGCCGGCCGCGAGACTGCCAAGAGTTTCAGCCATCCAGTAGACGTTCCATCCAGGCGACCGCAACCGGCACCGGCTCGATGATCACGATAGACACGCGATCCGAAATCGCGCGCGCCGCAGCCGACAGTGGACCTCCGCCAATGATGATCGCGTCGGCTCCATCGTCGGCAATGCAGCGGTCAACCAGACTTTGCAGCACGGCTTCCAGCTCCAACGGATCTGCGGTTAGCGACGCCGGATCTTGCCTTGATATCCGCACACTTGCCAACTGACCGGCGAACCCCAGCGCGGCAACGTTCGCCCTGATACTGCCTTCGAGCAACGGAGTGGTGGTTGCGATGGAGAATCTGCGGCCACCCGCTGCTGCCTCGCGAACGGCAACTTCGCCTATTCCGATTACCGGTACGCTGAGCAATCGCTGCAGCTCAACCACACCCGGATCGCCGAAGGCCGCGACGACGACACCGTCGGCAGATATTTGCTCTGCAAGAGCGGCCACAGCCAGCGCTGCCTCGCGCAGGGCTGCGGGATCGGTGATAAGCGGAGCACCAGAGCGCGCTGTCATTCCTGTGATGGACGTGCCGGGTGCCGCCATCGAACGCGCCAAGCCGGCCATCAGCTCCGTGGTTGCGACGCTGGTGTTCGGATTGATCAGGCATATCGAGGGCATGTCGGACAATCAGAATTTGCGGCCGCTGGATTGACACGACCTCTCTCCGCCTGAGTAGATAACGACGAGGCTGGTTGCTTTGCAATCATGCGCGAAAACGCGCGGTTAATTTCGTGTTGAACGCCAATTCTAAGTGGCAGCGAGCGAACTTACACGCTATCGAGTTGCGTGACCCGGACTGTCACATCCATGCCGAGGTAGCGCCCGCCTGTGCTCGTGAATGTTCCTGAAAGCGGCACCGCTTGCGACGGATCGCGCGTGACTGCCACGCGGATCAAATCGCGGTTGCCGACGATGCCATTGGTCGGGTCGAACTCGATCCAGCCGGCGCCGGGAACGAACACCTGCACCCAGGCGTGCGTCGCACCGCCGCCGACGTTGGCTGACGGGCCGTCCTTGTAGATATAACCGGTGACGAAGCGCGCCGCGAGCCCGAGCGATCTCACGGCCTCCATCATCAGCAGAGCATAGTCGCGGCACGTTCCCGTCCCGCGCTTCAGCGTTACAACCGGATCTTGCGTGCCTATAGCGATGCGGCTTCGATACGTGATTTGAGCACGCGCACCTTCCATTATCGCGCTCAAAAGTTCGAGCGTTGGGATCGTGTGCTTAGGATCGCGGAATTGGGCGGCCCAACTCGCGATCACACCATCCGGGTCCGGCCGGTGCCGTTCGATGGTGCTCTGCAGATCGGGTTGATCTGCGGAACGATAAGTAAACGGATAGGTCGCCGCGTAAGTCTCTACCTGGGGCGCAACGTCCGGCGACTGATAGTGCAGAAGATCGATCTCACTCTCGAACTTGAGTTCTGCGGCAGTAACGTCGCCGAACACGGCGGTCGCCACCGAGTTCCCAAAGACATCGAACGACCACTGGACGATTTCCGGTTTCGGCAAAATCGTGAGCTTGGTTTCGACAAGGCGCATGTCGTGGCTATCACGCGGCCGGAACATCATGCGATGCGGTCCGAACGCCACGGGCTTGCTATACCGGTAATGTGTCGAATGGCGCACGTTGAGGCGGCGGGGCATTTCGGCCTTTCTTGTGCCGGACGGCTTCCATTCAACCTGATACCGCCGGGATCGCGGCGGTCGTGAGCATGTTCTGCGTCCGCCCCTCCGCATTCGCCCACACGCGTAGGTTCTTAACCGATACTGGTGCTTGAGGCCACGCGAATGAGACGTCGGCGGCATCCCGCCCGGCGGCAATTCTGACCACCGCATCGACCGAACTCATCCGGGTTGCGTCAAACATGTACCAAGCTCCTCCATTCGGCCCGTTCAGATAGGCCTGGAATGTCGCATGAAAGTCTTGCGGGCTCAGCGCCGCAGCATACACGCTGACATAGCGCGCTGGTATGCCGAGTGCCCGGCAGAAAGAGATGCCAAGGTGTGCAAAGTCCCGGCATACGCCGGCCTTGCCTTGAAAAACGTCGGCCGCTGATGAATGTGGTCCAGTCGACCCCGATTGATAACGAATGTTTGTAAAGATCCAATCGCATATTGCCTGAACCCGGCCGTGACCCGGAGCCAAGCCACCGAACGATGACGAAGCGAACTCTGTAAAGGTGTCGGAAGGGCAGTATCGGCTCGGCATCAGATAAGGCAGCGCTTCCGCCGGCAATGTCATGAAATCGATTTCCGATACCGCCCCTGGTGCATCGGCGACACCTAGCGTCTCAACAGAGGCTTCGTAGCCGATCTGCACCAGGCCAGGACCCAATACCGTCCGGACGATACGGCTCCGCGTTACCGGATCAACGATCGCCTCGAAGCGGCATCCAAATGGGAGCATCGTGTTTTCAGTCAGTATGGTTTGTCCGTCCGCGTAGGCAGCTTCGATTTGAAATAGGAATGCTGTTGGCTGGGTGGTCTCGTATTCCAGCTTACAACCAACGTTGACGATCATCGCACTATTCCCTTTTCGCTTGTTCAAGTTGCGCGCGCGGCGCAAGCGGCTCAACAATTGGCCCTACAGCCGAGTTCCGAACAATCAGTGAAAGTGTGACTGCCTGCGAAACGAGCAAATAGGTTCCAAAGACTGCCCGCCGTTTCAGCGTAGCGCTTAAATGTGCGGCAGTGCCCGCGTTTTGCACAAATTCAGTTGCTAAGCGCGCGCACGGGCGTGACTATCGATTCTGGGATGGCTTAAATCTCATTGCGCGGCAGGTGAACATGGGGACGTTAACGGCACTGAAGGATCCGAAAAAGCCGGGCCCGTTCGACGGCTATGCACCGCACCCGTTCTTTTGCGAGTTGCTGGGAGCAGGCACGCAGCCGGAAAAGTCATTGATTGGCATTTGGCAGCGCCTGCAGACCATGGACCCAGCCGACTTGCTGCAACGGGCGAGCGATGCCGAGCACGAGCTTTTCAATCTGGGAATCACCTTCACCGTCTACAGCGAAAAGGATGCTATCGACCGAATTCTGCCCTTCGATGTCATCCCTCGCGTGATGACCGCCAACGAATGGCAAAAGGTGGAAGCCGGCGTCGTCCAGCGTGTCCGCGCGCTCAATCATTTCCTGTGGGACGTCTATCACGACCAGCGCATCTTGAAAGATGGCACGGTGCCCGCGGCGCTTGTGCTCGGAAACGCCAACTACCGCCCAGAAATGATCGGTGTCGATCCACCCTGCCGCACTTACATCCACATCAACGGTACCGATCTCGTTCGGGATGGCGCGGGCGTATTCCACGTGCTGGAGGACAACGGCCGCTCGCCATCTGGTGTTTCGTACGTAGTGGAGAACCGCCGGATGATGCAGCGGGCGTTCCCAGACCTGATGCAGGGATTGCGGATCAAACCGGTTTCTGACTACGGCGAAAAGCTGCTGAGTAAACTGATCGAAGTCGCGCCTGCGGGTATCGCTAATCCCACGGTGGTGCTGCTCTCGCCGGGCGTATTCAACTCAGCCTACTTCGAGCACATCTTCTTGGCCCGCGAAATGGGCGTGCCCTTGGTCGAGGGTCGCGATCTCGTCGTCGAGAACGACCGGTTGTTCGTGCGCACGGTGGCGGGTTTACGCCCAGTACATGTCGTCTACCGGCGTATCAACGATGATTTTCTCGATCCCAAGGCTTTCAACAATACGAGCATGCTAGGTGTTGCCGGCCTGATGCGGGCTGCCGCCAAGGGTTACGTCACGCTCGCCAATGCAGTCGGAACCGGCGTTGCCGATGACAAGGCCGTCTATGCTTATGTGCCGAAAATCATTCGCTACTATCTCGACGAGGAGCCGATACTGCCGAACGTAGAAACGCACATCTGCGGCGAACCGGAGGGACTGGCCTACACGCTGGCCAACCTGGAAAAGCTTGTGGTCAAGCCGGTCGGTGAATCTGGCGGGTATGGCATCGTCGTCGGTCCGAAAGCGTCGCGCGCCGAGATCGCCGATTGCCGTGCGCTTGTCGAAGCGAACCCTGGGAATTTCATCAGCCAGCCGATGATCGACCTATCGGTCTGCCCCACTCTCGATAGCGCTGGCGTCGTGCCCCGGCACGTAGATTTGCGGCCCTATGCGGTGACTGGACAGGATACCTGGGTGCTACCGGGCGGTTTAACCCGCGTTGCGCTCAAGGAAGGCTCCATCATCGTCAACTCGTCGCAAGGCGGCGGCACCAAGGACACTTGGATACTGGAGGAGGACCAGGCGTGAATTTACTGGCCCGCAACGCAGAGCAGTTCTTTTGGCTCGGCCGTTACATCGAGCGGGCAGCCAGCATCTCGCGGATCATCGAGATCCACAGCGCCCACGAGCGCGGCGACGATAGCGACCAAGCCTGGAGCTGGCTGGTGGCGCTTTACTCGGACGAAGAACACTTCAAAAAGACGCACGCGGAGTTTTCGTTCAAGAACGTCATCCGTTTCTATGTCCGCGACGCCGCCAATCCCGGATCGATCGCATCTGCATTGCGCGCCGCGCGAGAAAATGCGCGGGCCCTGCGCGCCGTCATCCCCACGGAGATGTGGAACCATCTCAACGAATTCTACAATCGCTTCATGGAGCTGGATGAGACCGATCTCGACCTCATCAGCTTGTCGCGGACTTGCGCTACCATCAAGAATGGATGTTACGCGCAGCTGGGGGTTATCGAAAGCACGCTATACCGCGACGAAGGCGAGCGGTTCTTCCGGCTCGGCCTGATGATCGAGCGGGCCGACCAAACCAGCCGGCTGCTTGACGTAAAGTTTGCCCAGCTATCGACGAGATCAAGCGGCAACGTGGATATGGCAGATTCTACCTTTTGGTCGTTGGTGCTCAGATCGGCAGCGGCGTACCAAGCATTCCGCCGTCTCGAACGCAAAAGTGCCGATCCGGCCAGCGTGGCGAGGTTCCTGCTGTTGAACCCGTGTCATCCGAAATCCGTCGCCTGCTGCGCCGGCGAAATGCAACGCGTTTTGCAGGATCTCAGATCCGGATATGGATTGCGCCAGACCAGCCATGCCCTGGAGAAACTCGACGTGCTCGTCGATGGGCTTCAACATGCATCGCGGGACGCCGCACTCGTAGCCCGTCTGCACAACGTCAACGATTGGCTGCAGTTGCGGCTCGCCGACTTGACCAATGAATTGGCGATCCGGTTTTTTGGTGCGGCGCCGCCCCAACTGCAATCGCAATCCCAGTCGCAAACGGTTGCTTGAGCTCAGCATCCGCGCTTGCGCTACATGAAAGATTAAGCGTCGATGACCTTACATGTCGCCCTGACGCACCGCACGACCTACACCTATGACCGCCTTATCGGGGTGGGTCCTCAGATCATCCGGCTAAGGCCCGCGCCCCACTGCCGGACGCCGATCCTCAGTTACTCCCTCGCCATCACCCCCGAGAGCCATTTCCTGAATTGGCAGCAAGACCCGTTCGGCAACTTCATGGCGCGGATCGTGGTGCCTGAGAAGGCACGCGAACTTTCGGTAACCGTCGACCTTGTAGCCGACATGGCGGTCATCAATCCGTTCGACTTTTTCGTCGAGCAGACCGCGGAGGAGTCGCCTTTCGAGTACACCAGCGAGACGCGAGCCGAGTTGGCGCCGTATCTCGAACCCTTGCCCGCCGGTCCTCATCTGAAGAAATACATCGGCGGTCTCGATCTTTCCCGTCGGCCGACCAACGATTTTCTGTGCGACCTCAACCGGCAATTGCAGCGCGACATCAAGTATCTCATCCGGATGGAAGCGGGGGTGCAGACGCCCGAGGAAACGCTACGCGCAGCATCCGGCTCCTGCCGCGACAGTGCGTGGCTGCTGGTACAAATCCTTCGCCAAATCGGCATGGCCGCGCGCTTCGTCTCGGGATACCTGATCCAGCTCAAGCCCGACGTTGCCGCCCTGGATGGACCTGTTGGTGCCGCGAAAGATTTCTGCGATCTGCATGCCTGGGCCGAGGTGTATGTGCCGGGCGCCGGATGGATCGGACTCGACGCGACGTCGGGATTGCTGACGGGCGAGGGTCACATTCCACTCGCCGCCACGCCGCACCCGACAAGTGCCGCGCCGATCTCGGGCGCGCACGAGAAAGCAGAGGTGGCGTTCTCTTTCGATATGAACGTGCAGCGCTTTCGAGAGACGCCCCGGACAACCAAACCCTATTCAGATGAGCAATGGCGGCAGATCCTCGATGCCGGTAGTGCAGTCGATGAGCGTCTGCAGCTAGGCGATGTGCGTCTCAGCATGGGCGGCGAGCCCACGTTCGTTGCAGCCGGCGATATGGAGGCGCCGGAGTGGAACATTGCGGCTGTCGGCCCAACCAAGCGCCTTTTCGCTGAAGATCTCGTCCGCCGATTGCAGCGCCGGTTCGCGCCCGGGGCCTTGCTCCATTATGGTCAGGGAAAATGGTATCCGGGCGAGCAATTACCCCGTTGGGCGTTCGCCGTTTATTGGCGCTCGGACGAAAAGGCGCTGTGGGAGAACTTCGATTTGATCGATCGCGAAGTGCCAGGGCGCGCGGTCAGCATCGAAGACGCGGAAACTTTCACGGGCAAACTATGTGTGGCACTCGGCCTGCCGCGAAACAGCGCGACACCGGCGTACGAAGATCCCGCGCACTTCCTTTTGATCGAACAGCGTCTGCCGCTCGATCAAACCGTGCTCGATCCAAAACTCGACGATGCGGCGGAGCGAGCACGCTTGATCCGTGTGTTCGAACGTGGACTGCAAAAGCCCACAAGCTATGTGTTGCCTATTCAAGTATGGCAGTCGAAGGATCTGGGCCGCCGTTGGATGACGGAACGTTGGGCATTGCGCCGCGACCGTTTGTATCTCATTCCAGGCGACAGCCCTGCGGGACTGCGGCTGCCGCTCGGATCGCTGCCGTTGGTCGAGAAAACTGATTTTCCGCACCTGGCACCGCGCGACCCGTACGCACCTTCGCCACCACTCGCTGACCAATCTGCGCTGGCCCGGCAACGCCGGGTGGCCGCACCTGCGATGACACAAACTGTGACGACGGAAAATGGTGCGACTTCCGGCGCCGTCAGGACCGCGTTGGCAATCGAGCCGCGCGACGGGCGCATCTGCGTGTTCCTGCCGCCACTTGACGACGCGGAGGATTTTGCAGCGTTGATAGGTGCCGTCGAAGAGACCGCCAGCGCCATCAGCCTGCCAGTACATATCGAAGGCTACGTGCCGGCGACAGACGCGCGCATGAACGTCATAAAGGTCACGCCGGATCCCGGCGTAATCGAGGTCAATGTTCACCCGGCGGCGAGCTGGGCCCAAGCGGTCGAAATCACCACGGGACTTTACGAGGAAGCGCAACTGGCGCGGCTCGCCACCGAGAAGTTCATGCTCGACGGACGCCACACCGGCACGGGCGGTGGCAACCACATCGTGCTCGGCGGCATGACACCTGCCGACAGTCCGTTTCTGCGCCGTCCCGACTTGCTGGCGAGCATCATCGCGTTTTGGCAGAACCATCCCTCGCTCTCGTATTTGTTCAGCGGCATGTTCATCGGACCGACAAGCCAGGCACCCCGTGTCGACGAAGCGCGGCACGAGCAACTTTACGAGTTGGAGCTGGCGCTCAAGCAGATCCCCGGTCCATCGCCGGCCGGCGGCGACGCGAGCGCGGTCAAGCCGTGGATGGTCGACCGGATCTTGCGCAACCTGTTGATCGACGTCTCAGGCAACACCCATCGGGCCGAAATCTGCATCGACAAACTGTATTCGCCAGATGGCCCGGCCGGACGGCTTGGACTGGTCGAGTTCCGCTCGTTCGAAATGCCACCGCACGCGCGTATGAGCCTGTCCCAGCAACTGCTGTTGCGCGCGCTCGTTGTCCGCTTTTGGGAGAAGCCTTACCGGCAGCCGCTGGTCCGATGGGGCACGGCGCTGCACGACCGCTTCATGCTGCCGCACTTCATCTGGTCGGACTTCACGGACGTGATCGGTGATTTGCGCGGCGCCGGGTTGCCGATCGAGCTCGAGTGGTTTCGCCCTCATCTGGAGTTCCGCTTCCAGCAGGCGGGTAAAATCGAAATTGGTGGCATCGAGCTCGAACTGCGCCAAGCGCTGGAGCCGTGGCATGTGTTGGGTGAGGAAGCCGCCCCGGGCGGTACGGCGCGCTACGTCGACTCATCGCTCGAACGCATGCAGGTTCGTGTCACCGGCATGACCGGCGGCCGCTATGTGTTGACTTGCAACGGCCATACCGTGCCGCTGACCGCGACCGGCACCAATGGCGAAGCCGTCGCCGGGATCCGCTATCGCGCGTGGCAACCGCCGACGTGCCTCCACCCATACTTGCCGGTCGACGCACCGTTGGTCTTCGACGTCATCGACACGTGGTCGGGCCGCTCAATGGGCGGCTGCCGCTATCACGTGTCGCATCCTGGTGGCCGGAGTCACGAAACCCTGCCAATAAATTCCTACGAGGCTGAAGGCCGGCGGTTGGCCCGGTTCGAGACGACGCGGCACACCGCCGGACCGGTCTCGCTCGCTCCAGCGGCTGTAAAGCCGGAGTATCCATTGACGCTGGATTTGCGTCAGTTTCACTAAGCTCCGATCAAGATTGATCAGTTGCG
>JANOOW010000440.1:0-8641 GCA_031421555.1 Hyphomicrobiaceae bacterium
GCAGAATAGCTCACAACGCGGTGCCTGTAGTTAACTTGTGCGGCTGGCTCCTGTGCACACGAAACTTTGCCTAGCACCGCTTTGCCGGCCATCACCTTGGGTCCATTGCCCGGAACAACCTCGTCGCGGCCGATGTAGTGATCTTCGCTGGGGATGACGATGACTTCCGTCACGCCATCGAGCGCTGCCGCCGCCTCGACAAAGGTCTGCGGCAACGCATAGAATTTACCGCGCTTCGCGAGATCGTGGTTTTTGCGGAACTCCGCGATCGTGTAGGGAACATTGAGCTTGAGTGCGAGCTTTCGACCAGCTTCGATTTCGGCAATCTCCGCCGGTTCGAGCGTGCCCGATTTCATTTTTGCATCGCCGCTCCAAGCCTCACCGGATGCGAGCTGCGCCGTGCGTTCCGAGGTGAGCAGCGCCGGCGGACGCCTGATCCTGGCGCCGTCTATCAGTTCCGCCCATACAACGAGATTGTTGTGCGCGACGACGCCGGTCACCCGATCCGCTGGGATTGTGCCGTCGCTTCGCATCTGATCCTCGATTTCCTGCGCGAGGTCGATCAGTTGACGCATCTCTTCCGGTTCACGTGGATTTGTCGAGCCGGCCGGATGATGCAGATTGTCGATGCGGATGTAATTTGCGCCCAGCATGAAGCCGTTGACGATGCCCTTGGCGAGCCGCTCCTTCACAGCCAGATGCGTTACATCGAGGATACGGCGCTCGGTCTTGTCCCAATTCCAACTTCCCGTGGATCCAAGCTTCACCTGCTCTCTCGCCAGCGCGTCGCAGTCCCGCCCCTTGTCGCAGTGCCCGCCGACCAGATAAATGCTGACCCGCGCGCCTTTGTCCTGCAGCGCCTTTATATATTCGCGCGCATCGTCGGCTGGCATGGTGACGGGATCTATCTCAACGACTTGACCAGCCTTGAAACCGGAAAGAGGAAGCTTGCCCTCGATCGCGGGATTGAGCCCCGTGAACGCGAAGGGTTGACCATCGGATTGACCGCATTGCGCGTACGCTGCGCCGATAGGCATTAGGGCGACCGCGGCGAAGGCGAATAGGAGGGCAAGACGCGTGCGGATCATCGAAACCAACGCCATTTATAAAAACCTCATCTCGCCACAGACTAAGCCGGTTCTATGACATGGCGGCCGCCCGCTCACCCACCTCTTTTCTTTCGCAGCCCTTCCCAATAGTCCAAGCGCTTGCGGATCTCGCGTTCGAAACCGCGCTCGGGCGGATCGTAGAGCGTGGGCCGCTGCATGCCGTCGGGGAAGTAGTTCTGGCCTGAAAATCCATCGGGAGCATCATGGTCGTAGGCGTAGCCTTCGCCGTAACCTTCATCTTCCATCAGCTTCGTCGGCGCGTTGAGAATGACCTTGGGCGGCGAAAGCGACCCGTGGGATTTGGCGAGTTTCATCGCGCCCTTGTAGGCAACGTATGCCGCATTCGATTTTGGCGCAGTGGCCAGATAAATGGTCGCTTGCGCCAACGCCAATTCGCCTTCGGGACTACCCAGAAAATCAAACGTATCCTTGGCGGCAAGCGCTTGGGTAAGGGCTTGCGGATCGGCTAGTCCGATGTCCTCGATGGCCATCCGCACCAAGCGGCGCGCGAGGAAAAGGCGATCCTCGCCACCATCGAGCATGCGGGCCAGCCAATAGAGTGCTGCATCTGGGTCCGAGCCGCGCACGGATTTGTGCAGCGCGCTGATCAAGTTGTAATGACCGTCGCGGCTCTTGTCATAGAGCGGCGCGCGGCGTTGAACGAGTTTGACGAGCGCCTCGCGATTGATCGTCTTGGCAGTGACCGGAACGGCTGCGAACACCTCTTCGGCGAGATTGATAACGGCGCGCCCGTCACCGTCGGCCATGGCCTTCATGGCAACACGTGCGTCTTCGTCCAGGGGGATTTGGCGATCTTCTTCGCGCTCGGCGCGGCAGATCAGGTCCTCGAGTGCGGCTTCGTCGAGCCGGTTGAACACGAGGACGGCCGCGCGCGACAGCACGGCGGCGTTAAGCTCGAAGCTCGGGTTCTCGGTGGTCGCGCCCACCAGCGTGATCGTGCCGTCTTCCATATAAGGCAGGAAGCTATCCTGCTGGGCGCGGTTGAACCGATGAATTTCGTCGATGAACAGGAGCGTGCCGCGTCCGGTTTCGCGGCGTATCTTCGCACGATCGAAAGCTTTGCGCAGTTCTGCGACGCCCGTAAAGATTGCCGACAACTGTTCGAACTCGAGATCAGTCTCGTGGGCGAGCAACCGGGCCACTGTGGTTTTGCCGCTGCCAGGGGGGCCCCACAAAATCATGCTCTGCAGGCGGCCCGACCGGAGCATGCGCGTCAGCGTTCCCTCCGGGCCGACCAAATGATCCTGGCCCGCAACTTCAGCGAGCTTTTTTGGCCTGAGCCGATCGGCCATGGGACGTGGCGCGCTCTTTTCGATCCCAGCGGCTTCGAACAAGTTGGTCATGCAAACGGCATATAGGCCACCGTTTGCAACTAGGGAAGGTAGGAGCGGCCTCGGCTTTCACTTCCCGAATGGCGTACGCGCATCAACGGCCATCATCTTTAGCTGCCCCGCTGCTTCGCGAACTACCAAGTGGTACACGTAGCGGCCATGCTCTTCGCAAAGGGTGGTCTTCATGATCTTGGCGCCGGTCAAGGATGTGCGGGCCAATGCGCTCACCTGCTCGACGGCGGCCAACGCCTCGCGCTTGACGATAGGGGCCGCCTCCGACCAAGACGTGAAGCACTTCGACGGACCTTCCGCCATCGCCGGGCCTGCGGCCAGTGCCACGGTCACCACCAGGATGGACAATAAACGTGTCATAGCGTGTCCCTCAAGATCAGAGCCCACCAATAAGGCGTCCAGCCTGAACCAGGGATGAATGCTGCACTGCAGCAACCTGCATCCGCGCTGACCTGCCTCACAGCTGCAGCGTAACGGCCCGCAATTCCAAGCGGGTGCTGGCGCGGGCGCGGCCATAAATCGCCATCAAAGTACCGGCCAAGCCGCCGATTGCCTGCACGGCCTGAACGCCCTGAGAGCCGAGTTGCCGTATCATCTCGCCGGTGATGTCGAGTCCGATCAGCGGTCCAAGCACGGGGATGACGGTCGATGCCGCCGTTATGATAGTGCCCCACACAGTGATTGACCCGCCCCACCACTTTGCGGCCGGCGCCGAAGCAGTATCGATAGATTTCGTATCGTTCATCGGGGATTCTCCGTTGGGTTGGACGACAGGGGGTGGAATGGGTGATAGGGCACCGGCGGCAGCCAGCGTGTTGTCGACGCGCGCGAGCCAGCCGCGCCCGAACCGCCAGAAATGGCCAAGTGCGCGATAACGGGCACGGCGGATGGCGGCGTACCGTTGTATGAGTTCAACCGCTGGCAGGACCGCGCACGCGCGAAGCGTCTCGGGTCCGATTTCGCCATCGATCGACGCGCCGGAGGCCTCCTGCAATATGCGCGCGGCAGTGCCGGCGCCGTGGTTGACCGCGGCATCGAAGTGCATCAGTGCGACCGCGGGTGCGAGCAAGCCGGCTCGTGCCGGACGCCAGTAGCGCTCGAGATAGATCTGCCGGACTTCCGTCGCGGGGATCTGCCGCAAGTTGTGCTTCAGTTGAGCGTATGTGCCGGCGTCGACCACAATCTTGCGGTGTGCTGCGATCGTCTCGAGCGTGATGCCGAAGTTGGTCGGGCCGCCCGGATCGTACGGATCCTCGGTCCAGCCGCCTTCCATCCGCAGGACGTGGGCGAGTGCGATATCGAAGATCGACGGGTCTGGCTCGCCTCCCGGCGACTGGCCCGCCGCCGAAGGCCAGCGCAGACCCAAGAGCCGTTCGCGCGCGACTGCGGTCACGCTCACAGCGTCATTCTGATTGCCGCCGAGCACGAAGATGCGCGTCGCATCGCTGTCGAGATAGAATGCAACGTGGCCAGAGTTCTCGCCGGCGGCGCGGGAGAAAACCGCGATGGCACCGAGGCGCCCTGCGTCGATCGGATGGCCCCAACTCAGGTATGATCGCGCAAGCAAGGATCGGGTACTTGCGACGCCGGCACGTTCCAGAGATGCGCCGGCAAATGCCGCACACCAGGCGATTTCGTCGTGCGCTGCCTCCGCGTGGCCAAGCTCGCGATAGAACGCCATGATTCGCAAATTATCGCCGCCGCCTGCCACCTCGCGTTGACCGAGCTCGGCCCAAGCGTGATCCATCCATGCCGTTTCGGCCATGGTTGCGTCTCCGTTCAAATGCTAAAAAGTTTAGAGGACAGCAGCCCGGCCGCCGCCTCGGCCAAAGCTTGAGCTGAGCTGATAGACGCGCACGGACACCGCCGGTTGAAGCGCGCCGAAATCCTCGACTTGATGCGCCGCCGTATACACAGCACCCAGCGCGGACGCACCAATCGTTCGCCTGACCGTTGCCCCGGCCATAACGTCGATTTCGTAGGCTTCGGCGACTTCCGACAGCGGCACTTCGGCAGCCGTCCACCCGTCGCCGCCGATGCGCGTCCGTCTGATCCAAGAAATGACGAGATCGCCGCCGCTGCGTCGACCGCGCACATGCACCGGGCTCAGCGGGCGCGTACCGGTCCCACGGAACGCATGCGAAGAGCCGATATAGCTGGCCGATCCGATGTCGCGCGAGGCTGGTCCCACCCGCCAATTGTAGGGCAAGCCAGTCTCGTCCGCTCCAAGATCGATGCGCGTGAGCCCCGCATCCAGCATCACGAATGACGCACCAGCAGAAAGCGAGTTCACGCTGATGGCGATGTCTGTCCCGGCCTGACCACGCAACAAATTCGATAGCTCATAGGTATTTGCCGCGACCAGAGTTGCCGTCTCGAATTGCAGCACTTCCCACTCGCCGCTGGCATGGCGCACCGCCGCAAGATTCGACCCGGAAAGCATCTTCAATCGAGTGACTGATTGCGCGGTAGCACCACGCGCGAGCACAACGCGTAGGCGGGTCGCACGATCGATGCGGCCCTCGGGCCCAGGCGGCAATGCATTCAACGTGATGCCGATTGCACTTGGCGCATTGACGAAAGCCTTCAGCTGAAAGCCGGTGGTTTCCGGCGAGCGGTAGATGGCCAGTGCGCCGGGCCAAGGTGATTGCGCGGCCGCCACGTAGCCGGCCCCGGCAGGCTCCTCCCCCGTCAACAGGGGCAGATCGAGGAAGATGACTTCCGGTTGTCCAGCCGCCACCGCCCCTGTCGCTTTCGCCGGCCGCTCCGGCGCGCTCGCCCGTGCGTAGACATCGGGGTCGAGCCCGCGCGCCTCGATCGACCGTGCGCCGTGATCGCCGACCTCGGTCACCCGAACCAAGCGCCGCCGTCCGCCGGCATCGAGCCACACCGCATCTCCAGGCTCGATCGCGAGGCGGCTCGGCGGCAACACGAACGATGCCCGCTCACGCGCAGCCCACGTTTCGTAAAGCCAGCTTTCGGCCAACTCACCGGCCGCATCCGGATCAAGAATGATCGGCAGGTCGGCTTGCGCGATCCGACCGCTCGCGCCGGTCAGACGACGCGCTTCAACGACTGCCTGCGGATAGTCCCCATCGGTCGATATGAATGATACCTTCGCCGACGCAGGTAGATCTGTCTCCTGCCCGCGGACCAGCGTAACCAGTGGCACACCAGCCCTGGCTTCCACAGCGGCATCATCCGTGATGATGGCGACCGCCGCATCGGCTCCGCGATGGCGCAACTTGATCTTGCCGCCACTTTCAAGGCTGTCGAAGAAGTAGGCGAGCTCTAACGGTTGCAGCGCATCGCGTGGCGCCATGATGCGATCGACGACATAACCCGGCACCAGTCCTTCGAGGCTGCTCGCGTCGAATGCGTTGAAATCGAAATCGGCCATCAATTGCGTCACGAGGTCGCCAAGCGGCATCGCGGTAACGCGCCCGTTGAGCCAATGCCCCAGACGCCAGTTGTCGCCGTCGCCCCAGGTTTCCGTATCGCTCGGGTAGGCCGGATAGGGGCGCAGATCCCAAGCATAGATATGCGTGCGATCTACCGCGACCATAGGTAAGCCGTAGATCGCCGACACCGGGTTGAGCCCTGATACGGCACCTGAATGAGACGTGTCGTAGGCTTCGAGAATAGCCTGCAGGTAACGCCGCTGCATGTAGTCGTCGCGACGCCCGGATGAAAAGCGCGGCAGCATCGACTCCGCACTCTTCGGATCGACGAAAACATTCGGTTGGTTCGCCGCTTTATCGACCGCGCCGCAACCGGTCTCCATGAACCACACGGGCTTTGATTGCGGCACCCAAACGGTCGTACCCGCCGCTTCGATCCCGCCTGGCCGATTTTTGTGCGCGTTCAGCCACCACGACTTCAGGTCTTTGAAGCGGAACACCCAAGGCTTGCCGGCTCCGTCGGTGATTGGGGAGCGCGTTTGCTCAGCGCGCGCCTCTTCGCTGGCGTAGTACCAATCGAAACCTTCGCCCGCCTGCAGATTGCCTTTGAGGTAATCCAGATCGTAGATCGAGCGAACACCCGCAAGCCGATCGAGATGGGTCGCCCCGTCCCGCCAATCCGCAAGCGGCCAATACATATCGATGCCGATCGCATCGACGTTAGGTGACGCCCACAACGGGTCGAGATGAAAGTAGACATCGCCGGTGCCATCGCCCGGTTGATGCCCGAAGTACTCCGACCAATCGGCCGCATACGTGACCTTCACCGTTGGACCGAGAACGAATTTCACATCGGCTGCCAACTGCTGGAGCGCTGCGACAAACGGAAACGTCGAAGCGCTCGAACGTATCGTCGTCAGACCGCGAAGTTCGCTGCCAATCAGGAATGCTTCGACGGTGCCGGCGGCTTTCGCGAGCCAGGCATAATGCAGAATGAACCGGCGATAGGACCACTCAGCGGGACCGGAATAGAAAACCGTATCACCGCTCAGCGAGAAGTCGCCCGGCTGCGCTGAGCCGATGAAGCTCGTAAGCTGCACTGCCGCTGCTGCAGTCTTATCTGGCGTCCCAGCCCTGCCCGGAGCCGGATCACAGGTGATACGCCCGCGCCACGGATAGGCTGGCTGCAAGGGATCACCATCGAGCGGACTTGGCAGCGCATTCCCTTCGGCGATGTCCATCAGAATGAAGGGATTAAGCGTGACCTTCAGTCCACGCGCATCGAGTGCCCGCATCTGATCGACAATGGTTTGATCCGATGGTGTCCCGCCATAGGCCGCCTCGCCGAGACGCTGGCTGACCACGGGCGCCGCGCCGCGCATCAATCCCGCGACCGACCATTCGACCGGCGACGTATCCTTCTGGGCACGCTCGACGCCGGGGCGAATTTCGCAATGACCGCAACGCAGGTCGGTGCCGAACCAACTCGTCACCAAAGATACCGAGCCGACTTCCGGCAGTTGCGCCTGTAGCTGATCGACGGACACCACGGCGTCGGTTCCGCCAGCGAAGGTATGAACATTTTCCGATACGCGCTCGCCGGCAAAGCCGACGCGGGTTACAGCCTCTGTCGCTGCAAAGAACTCGCCGGAGCCGGGGATCAGAACGACGCCGCGTACCAGCGATGAGAAGCTGTCGCTGCCGCGGAATACCTCGAACGATAACTGCGGCACTCGATTGCCGAACGCGATCAACGCCAGTCTTTCGAACACGATATAGGCGATGCCGCGATAGGCCGGCGCGTTTGCGCCCTCCCGCGATACGATCAGGCTGTCGGCGGCTTGGGTCTCCGAGCCTTCGTGCAAACGATAGGTGATAGTCGACAGATCGAGCTCGCGGCCATCGGCCCAAACCCGGCCTAAGCTGGAGATTTTGCCTTGGCCCAGCGCCACCGCAAAATTGGCGAAATAGTTGAACGTCGTCTGCGTGGCACCACCGCCGCCACCGCCGCCCTTGCCGCCGCCGCCCGCATCGCTCGTCGCAACCACTTCCTCGAAATCGGTCGCCCATATCACCTGGCCACCGACGCGGGCGCGACCGTACACGCGCGGAATGGGCGCGCCCTCGGTCGATGACGTGACCCGTAAATCCGACAGCCGCGGTCCGTTGACGTTTCGCGACTGGCCCGAAGCACCGAACAACGCCTGGTCGACATAGGAACCGGCCAGTGCGCCGATCTGCGAGCCGATCGTGGCGCCACTGATGGTCGCGCCCAAAACGGAAAAGCCGACGGGCAGCAAGGCAGATCCAGCCGCCGCTCCCGCGGCTGCAAGCGCTAAAGTTGCCATTGGCGTTTCCTCAAATTTTTCAACTGGAAAATGCGAAGACGCCGGCAATGCGGCGGCGCCACCAGGCGCTCAACGCAACCTCGCAAGCCGGTCCGCCTTCCATGGCGTGCACGAAGGTGGCCGGACCCGTAAGGATCCCGGCGTGCTTGGCTGGAACGCCCGGACGGAACCGAAACACCAGCGTGTCGCCGGGCTGCATATCGGCAATATCGATGGGCCTCATATGACGGCCCGCAGCTGCCAGCAGGGTTTCTTCGCCGGCAGCTTCGGCCCAGTCGCGGCTATAGGCGGGTGGTATCTCAGCGTCGTGTCCCTGCACGCTGCGCCACACGCCGCGCACCAGTCCGAGGCAGTCGGCACCGACGCTCTTCAAGTTCGCCTGATGATGATAGGGCGTGCCGATCCACGATCTTGCCTCG
>JANOOW010000441.1:0-2351 GCA_031421555.1 Hyphomicrobiaceae bacterium
ACCGACCATTTGCCGCGCTCTTTGGAGGCGGCAACCGCCCGCGAAGCATTGAGTAAGCTTGGTGCCTTGGCGCCAGGGGCTGAACGGACCGCACCGGCACAAACGAACGGGACGACGGCGCCGGGTTATTACAATAACGCGTCACCATTGCCCAACAACGGAAATGGAAATGGCGCCGCGCCGCCGCAACAGCAGCCGTACCCACGGCCGATGGGAACAGCAGTCGCCACCACGCGCCGCCCGCATCCGAACCCAGGCGTTGCCCCTGCGCCAGCAGCAAAACCGGCGTTCACGTTGCCGAAGTCCAAGCGCCGCTATCGCACCGGCAGGTTTTTTGCACGCTGCTTCAGCGTTCTCGGCTTCTTACAAATGGGTGCCGGCATCGCCCTGATGATCGCTGGCTTAATCTCACAGTTCGGCGGCGGCCTGTCGGTTCTGCCGGCCATCATTGCAAGTCAGTCTCCTGTGCTGGCCGGTGGCGCTGGCGCTGCCGTTCTCTTTCTGGGCGCCGTGCAAGTGCTCGGCGGACAATTGGCACGCGCGATTTTCGATCAAGCCAGCGCCAGCCGTGACATCGCAGCTTACAATCGCGCCCGCGCCGCCTACGATACCGGCGCACCCGCGCCGCAGCCCGAGGAAGACTGACGCCACCCGCGTCTCGCACGTGAGCCTTGCGCTATCGGGTCGTCATGCGCGGCCACGGGCGTTGTATCGTGCACCTCACACTTACCGCGCATGGCGGCCGCCTCCCCGGAGGGGATCGCCACGCGCAAATGAAAAGGACTTTCCGCCATGACTGGCAAGGCCCCCCGCCCTCTTGATGGCATTCGCGTGATCGACGTCTCGAGCTTCATTGCGGGGCCATTCTGCACCACGCAACTTGCCGAGTTCGGCGCTGAAGTCATCAAGTGCGAGTTGCCCGGCGTCGGCGATCCGCTGCGCAAGTTTGGCTCGATCCATGAATGCGGCGAAACGCTGCCGTGGCTGTCGGAGTGCCGCAACAAGAAGTCCGTTACGCTTGATCTGCGCAAGCCGGACGGCGCGGAGGTGTTGAAAAGCCTGGTCGCGATCTCCGATGTGCTGGTGGAAAACTTCCAGCCCGGCACATTGGAAAAATGGGGCCTGGGGTGGGACGTACTGTCCGCCATCAATCCGCGCCTGGTGATGGTGCGCATCTCCGGCTACGGCCAGACCGGGCCCTACAGCGGACGTCCCGGTTTCGGGCGCATCGCCAACGCGTTCGGTGGATTGTCGTATCTCGCGGGCTACCCCGACCGCCCCCCGGTGACGCCCGGCTCGGCGACGATCCCGGACTATCTCGCCGGCATCTACGGCGCGTACGGTGCGCTGCTCGCGCTGCGGTCGCGCGACACGACCGGCAAGGGGCAAATCGTCGACATCGGCCTGTATGAACCCGTATTCCGGATCTTGGATGAGTTGGCCCCGGCATTCGACAGCCGCGGCTTCGTGCGTGAGCGCATGGGACCGGGCACCGTCAACGTCGTGCCGCACAGCCACTATCCGACCAAGGACAATCGCTGGATCGCGATCGCCTGCACCAACGACAAGATCTACGAGCGGCTGGCCGGCGCGATGGCGAAATCCGATATGGCCGCCCCCACACGTTGGGCAACACTTGCCAACCGCGAGCAGGACCGCGCCGAGGTCGATGCCCACGTCGGCCGGTGGACCGCGAGCCTGCTCAAAGCCGATGTGCTGCGCATCTGCGAGGAGTTCCAGGTGCCGTGCGGTTCGGTGTATGCGATCGACGAGATCTTCGCCGACCCGCAGTACGCCGCCCGCGAGAACATCGCCCACGTTGCCGATCCCCGGTTCGCCTCGGGCACGCTGGCCGTCGCCAATGTCGTGCCGCGGCTGACCGAAACGCCGGGCGGCATCGATCACCTAGGCCCGCCGCTCGGCGTCAACAACGAGGAAATCTTCGAGCGCCTGCTAGGCCTCTCCCCCGCCCGCATCGCCGCGATGAAGGAAGCCGGCGCGATTTGAGGGGGTACCGTCCCGCGCACGGCGGCCGGCTCTCGGAACGAGAGTCGCCGCGCGCAACAAGAGGCGGGTGGCGTGCAGTCGATCACCGGCACCGGCGCGCTCAACCTGCGCTTCCCCGGCCAGTGGTTCCAGCTCGAAACCGGCTTGCACTACAACTGGCACCGGAGCTACGATCCGACGCTAGGGAGGTACACCCAGCCCGACCCGCTCGGGTTCGTCGATGGGCCTAGTGTGTATGGGTATGCGAAGGGAAGTCCCGTAAAATCTGTTGATCCTGATGGTCAAGGAGTGTTTACTGACGATCCTAACGCAACTCCTTTAAAGGAACGGCTCTGTTCGCGTTG
>JANOOW010000442.1:0-3524 GCA_031421555.1 Hyphomicrobiaceae bacterium
CAAGCTCGCGCCGACCGGTGTTTTCACGACCGGACCACCAGCGTAACTGACGGCAACGGCTGGTACCCGCCGCGCGATGGTGTGGCGCACGGCATAGGTTGCGAGCACGAGCGCCAGGATCGCGGCATACAAAGCCCAAGCCGTATCGCGCCATTCGCCGATGATCTGCCTGGTCACCGCCGCTGGCCAGGAAAGTTCGGTTCGGGCTTGCGCAAGCGCCGCTTGATCAGCGTACATCGCATGCGCCTCGCGCGCTGCCGACATAAACCCGGTAAGCGCGAGGATCGGCAAGGCGACCGCCGCCGCAAGTAAGGGCAATTTGAGTTTCGGGTACCACTGTTTGGTGCGGGCCCAAAAATTCAGCCCTATGCACCCATGCGTCCACACGATCAGCAGCAGGACACTCTGCCACGCCGCGGAGCCCGGCCAGAGCAAGTAGGCGAGCGACGTGTAAGAGTAGAAGAACGGCGTGTAGGTGGACAGATAGGTGATCGCGATAACGTGCGGAATCAGCAGCGCTGGGATCAACAGTCCGGACAGTATCTGCAGCCACTCCCAAGGCGGCAAACGCAACGTACGGCGCGCGGCCAGCTTGCCGAGGCCGAGCAACATATGGGTGAGTATGGCCGCGAGCAGAAGAATCCGCACCGGCGTCGCATGCGTGACAGCGATCCGCCAGTCCTGCACCGCATTCATCTCGGCAAGGCCGATCAACCCGGCTGCGTGATTGGTAAAGTGCAGGAAAGCGAAGGCAAACAGGATGAGCCCGCTGATCAATCGTAGCGGTTGAAGCCTGGAACTAGCGAGCGCATCGATCATGTATCTGCCTGGCTAGTTACCCGGTGCACCAAGTGCGCGCAGCTTCACGCGGGCTTCACTGAGTTCGGTCGTCGTTGCGCCGAGCCGCATGGCCAAAATCTTCATGATCTCGATCGAGAGTTCAGGAAACTCCGTCAGCAGCTGCAAGAACTGCGCTTTGGTGATGCGCAGCGTATCCAGCCGCGTGATCGCCTTGATCGTCGCCGTGCGCGGCACGTCGCACAGGATCGCAACCTCGCCGACGATCGCGTTGCGCTCCATGTGGGCGACCGATACCGGACCTTGCGAAGCATCGACCAGCACGTCGGCCTTGCCATCGATGATGACGTAGGCTGCGTCACCTTCCTCGCCTTGCAGAAAGAGAGTGTGCCCGGGCTCGAATACGATTCGCTCCGAGGTGAACGCCAGCAGCTTCAATTTCTGCGCGTTGATGTGCGCGAAGAGCGGGATGCGGCGGAGAACTGAGACTTCGTCCTGAATGCTCATCGATCGGATCCGTATTTGTAGCGCGCCGCCTTGCATGCATTCATGCGACGAGCCGTTGCAGATGTTTATCACTATTCAACAGCGTATCTGGTTTTCCATCGGCGGTAATGCGCCCATCGTTAAACACGACGACCCGATCGAACAGATCGACAAGCGTCGGCGTGGCGAGCACCCAGAATACCGCGAGCGGGTGTTCCCGGTCCGGTAGCTTATATGCTTCCGCAAGGCGGGCCATGATCGAGCGTTGCGTGCGCGGGCTCAACGCGCCGAGCCCGCGATTGACGACCAGGATGTCCGGTTGCTTCAGCAGCGCCCGGGCGAGCGCAATCTTCTGCCGCTGGCCGTGGGTCAATCGCTTGCCCGCAGGTCCGGCCAGAAAGTGCAAACCCGCCTCGATGACGGTGTTTCGCAAGCTGAGTTCCAGCAACGTCTCGCGTATCGCCTGGCGAACGAGGGCTGGCGCATCTGCAAGCCCATGCGTGATGCGGCCGAACAGGATGTTTGCTTCGAGCGACGAACCAACGTTGAAGCGCTCGGGATCGTAGAATGCAACTGCCGAAGAATGGCTTTCGCCGACGAGTTCCGTGATGCGATGCCGGGCTGCGATGACTTCGTCGCGGATTTGGTCGTCGAGTAGATTGAGACGATGGCGGGGTTCGACGTAGCCGAACGCCAACCCCAGGATCTTGGTTCTATCGGCTTCGTTGGCATCTGCGAAATCGCGCGTGCCGACCCGCGCTAGAATAGTTTTGTAGTTTGGCAAATCTTCCGGCTTGACGAAGCTCAGGCGATCGAAGAACGGGTGGTCGGCTGGCAGGTCTGCAAAGAGTTCCACAACGGTCGCAGCGATCCGTTTCCCGACCTCGAACAACTTCTGATCCAAGCCGTTGACGGCGAGCTCCGACAGAACCGCCTCGTTGGAGGGCAGATAGTCGGGCTTGAAGGCTGCTTCCAGAGCGGCGCCGAACACGAGATTTTCGGCAATCGATGCTTGCGCCTGATATCGCTCCGGGGCGAAGGGCTCGACCATGTGCGCGATGTTGGCGACTGCGAGCCGCTCTTTCAACGCCAGTCGCGCCGCCAGAATGCGAACTTCGAATTCTTCACCGAGACTGTCTTCCGCCGCGTTGCGCAAGCCGAACTCGAACACATCGTCCTCCAACTCGACGAGGGCCAGTGTCGCGAGAATTTTGCCGGTCAGCTCGGCCTCGTCCTTCACACCCGCCCGCTCGTAGTCGATCCAGTTGGCGGCAATGTCGAGTTCGGTGTTGCCGGATGCCTGTGCCTCGGCGATGTTCAGGTGATGTTTCGAGCCGTTTTCGCCAGGGTTGCACGGATAGTGCATCAGCCCGTGCAACAGGCATTCGCGTAACGTCGTATTGCGCAGGTAGGTATCGGTGCCGGCGTAGGCGATGCGCCGGCCGATGATCGATTGAGGCATGGCGTCCAGCTGTTGGTCGCCGATTCTGATGCGGCCGTTGGTCGGTTGCACGAGGCCGGCCATCGCCTCTGCCATGGCTTCGGCGCCAGCGTTGAGTTCGCCCGCGGCTGCCACCCACTCGCCAGGCGCAAGGGTGAAGTCCGACGGCTCCAGCACCTTCGCGCCGGTGTCGTCGGTCACGGTCAGGCCTTTGATCTCGACCGGCTGCCCGATGTGGGGCACCGGTCCCCCGTTCGGCGCCTGCAGGGCGGCAGCCAGCATCGGTTCGGGCGAGAACTGCTCGCTGACCTGGGCATACTTGATCTGCACGTCCTGCCGCTGCTGATCCCAGTCGATCAGCTCCTTGATGGGGCTGGGCAAATCCTTGTAGGCGGCGATGACCGCCACCAGCTGGCCGATATTCAAGGTGCCCTTGATCGCGAAATAACCGCCGATTAGGAAAAACAAGAATGGCGTCACCTGAGCCAGGAAATTATTCAGGAACTTGACGAAGAACTTGCGCTGATAAAGCTCGTAGCGAATGAAAAATATACGCCCCAAGCGGTTCGCAATGTCCGCGCGCTCGTAGTTCGACGCGTCGTTGACGCGCACCTCGGCGATTCCGTCGACGACTTCGCCGACCCGTCCGGCGAGATCGCGCGCCGTGAGTTGCTGCCGTTTGCCCAAGACCAGCAGGCGCTGGCGCAGCTTCGGGATCAGCACCGCCTGCACCAGCACGATCGAAAGAGCGATCGAGCCCAGCCAGAAGCTTTGGACGAAAATGAAGACCATCGCTGTG
>JANOOW010000443.1:0-2107 GCA_031421555.1 Hyphomicrobiaceae bacterium
GGCTGTCACAAGCTTGCCGCGCACCTCGACCGCGCGCGCGGCTTTCAGCCCGCCACCGATCGGCGCCATCACTTCCTTCTTGGCCTCGACGATGATGACGCCGCCAAAGGTTGGCGTCACGCGTGCGCCGAGCCGTTCGAACGTTGCCGCCGAGCGCAGAATGAACCGGCGCTCGAACGGCGGCATGTGCAGAGCGTTCGTCCAATCGATCGGCGTGAATAGTGCGTCACCCAGCAGCCGTTCGAGCTGCCCGCGACTATAGGGACGTCCGTGACCGAACGGTGTGCTGTCGAGACGCGCCCACATGCTTTTCCGGTTAGGCACGATCAGCAGCAAGCGGCCGTCCGGTGCCAGCACGCGCCAAATTTCTCGCAGCAAGGGGCGGACCCGCTCCGCGCCTTCAAGGCAGTGTACGGCAATCATGCGGTCGACCGCGTTGTCGGGCAGCGGCAACCGCTCCTCATCGACAAGAACGCTCATTGTCGGGCCGGCCGCTGGCCACACCATCGCCCCTTGCGAGGCCGGCATCAGCGCTCCGGTGCGGCGCGCCTCGTTGCGGAACGCGGCCAGATAAGGCACCGCGAAGCCCAATCCGATCAGGGTCTGGCCTTTGATATCCGGCCAACGCTCACGGATGCGCCGCGTCAGCACGCGCCGCGTGATCTGCCCCATCGGCCGGGCATAAAAGTCTCTGAGTTCAGTGACGTCCAGGCGCGTTTATCCTCTCGTGCAGTAATGCTCAGCACTGGACCTCATCATGTACCAAAAACCGATGGAATTCAAAGCGCTTCACCGGCCGGCGGCGTAACCTTGCATCCCGCGCGGGTTGGCGGCGGCTTTGCGGCGCACGCCTTCTTGCGATGCGGCGGTCAAGCGGCCTTCGCTCCAAGATCCGCTGACCTCGACCTTGTGTCCGCGGCGCTTGAGCTCCTCGATGGTCGCCTTGGGTAGGCGATCTTCCACCGCGACCACGCCGGGTCGCGCGGCGCGTGGCCAGAACGACGCCGGGAAGTGCTCGATGTGCCATGCCGGCGCGTCGATCGCCTCTTGCAGGTTCATGCCCCAGTGGATGTGCCGACGCAGGAACTGCGTCGACCACTGATCCTGCTGATCGCCTCCGGGCGTGCCCCAGCTCATGTACGGCTGACCGTCGCGGAAGGCCATGCCGACCGATAGCGTCGAGCGCGGCCGCTTGCCGGGCATCAGCGTGCCGGGCTGGCCTTCTTCGAGCCAGAACATTTGCGCGCGCGAGCCGAGCGGAAAGCCCAGTTGCGGGATTACCGGCGATGACTGTAGCCACCCGCCCGAGGGCGTTGCCGAAAACATGTTGCCGGCCTTGTCGATGATGTCGATGTGCACGGTATCGCCGCGCGACAGGCCCATGCGTCCGACGGTGGGCTCACCGGCACCGGATGCGCTGACGGCGGTGCGTCCGTCCGACACGCCTTTCATGATCACGTCGCCGCCGAAGCCCGCGATGGTGCCTGGCCGCTGTTCCATCGAGGCGGAGCCGTTATCGATCAGGCTACGGCGGCCGGCGTTGTAGGCTTCGGACAGCAGCACATCCATCGGCACCTTGGCGAATAGCGGATCGCCATAGAACTTTTCGCGGTCGGCGTAGGCGAGCTTGGCGCACTCGATCACGAGGTGGATGAAGTCCGGCCCGGTCGGCGACATCTTATCCAGGTCATAACCTTTGAGGAGAGCGAGCTGCTGCAGCAGCACCGGTCCTTGCGTCCACGGGCCCGGCTTGAACACCCGCATAGCCTTATAGTCGAGATGCACCGGCGCCTCGATCGAGGGCTTCCACGTTGCCATGTCCTGGCCCGTCAGCACACCTTTGTGGCGGCGGCCGCTGACATCCATGATCTCCTGCGTGCGGCAGAACGTGTCGATCTCTTCGGCAACGAAACCCTGGCTCCAGACTTTGCGCGCCCGGTTGATCACGGCTTCTCTGCTGCCGCCACCGGCTTCAGCCTCACGCAATATGCGCTCGTAGGTGTCGGCGTGCTTCGTGTTGCGAAACAGCGCCCCTTGCGTCGGAACCTTGCCGCCCGGCAGGTACACGTCGGCCGAGGTCTGCCAGTGCGTCGCAAACAGATCGCGC
>JANOOW010000444.1:0-5110 GCA_031421555.1 Hyphomicrobiaceae bacterium
AACCAGTCTGGATCGATAGGCTGATCGTCAGTCGCTCCACCCGAGTCATCGGCGGCGGCCTCTTCCACAACCATCGCGCTGTTTTGATCGAGATTAATTCTGCGCTCTAGCTCAATGAGAGCAGCGGGCGATGCCCCCGAAGCGCGCACAGCCTCAAGATAGTCGGCCTTGAGCTTCGCGACCTCAGTGCCGGAGTCCCCGCCTTCCGCCTTCGGCTCCAGCAATTTGAGGTCAGTGGCGATGGTTTTGCGCCCCGCTCGGATGTCGCGCAATTGTTGCCTGAGTAGTCGCTGCCGCCTGGACATAAAAGGGGATGCGTGCGATCGCCGCCGGCAGGGCGCCCAGATTCGCCCTCGACCGGACCGACAGTCCGGCTGCGATGCTCGACGATACGTAGCAACGAAGGCCGGGAGTATCGCGATCGACCGCCACATGCCCGTGCAAGACATTGGATGCGGTTTCCGGCGCGCCATGCCGTTCGAGATACTGTCCGAGCATCACGCGGTCGGCAAAATCGAGTTTGGATTCGTTATGCCGCACATACCGCACAAGCTCCCGCACATGCGGCGCCAGCGAGCGCTCGTCCGGAACTTCGCCGTCGCATGGGGAAAGCCGCTTCCCGCCGAATGCGGTGGGACGGCCTTTCCGCTTCTGAAGGAAGGCTGTCGGGCTACAACACCTCATCGCCACCTCATCGCCGTCGCGAACGACGGCACGCCGACGCCCGCAATACTATGCGTCACGACAGTATGCAGCGATGGCAGGTCAAGCGACTCACCATAGCACTGGCTGAATACATCCAATTTGATTTCGCTCTCAACCAGTACCGACGCACCACCTCGTATCATTCACGCCGCCGATCAACGTGGCCACACCGGCACGCTTCACTTTTTCACCGACGGCGGTGGCGAGGATCTTTAAGTCATAGCGTGTCTGCAGGTTCAGCCAGAACTCGGCTGACGTTTCGAAGTATGCCGCCAACCGCAGCGCAGTATCGGCCGAGACCGCGCTTAGCGTGGATGATCCGGGTGATATTCCTCTGGACGGGTTTGCTCCATCGGAACAATTCAGACTGGGACACCATCGCATACTGCATTAGCTTAGCGTCTTGACTACGGAGGCGGAGCGTGGGGACATGCGATGATCCGACCACCAATGTCGTACATTCATCTGGCACGTTCGAAGATGCTACGGTATGCCCAACCAAGCTTGGCTACGCCCGCGAATAGCGGGTACAAAAGCGGGTATAGTCAGCGTCAAAACGGAGCTGCATCAATATTTTGATAGCAAATTCAATAGGTTGAGATCGATATGATCCTGCTCATCGATAACTATGACAGCTTCACCTATAATCTCGTCCACTACCTGGGCGAGTTGGGGGGGACGTGCGAGGTTGTTCGCAACGACGAAATCACGGTCGAAGCCGCGCTCAAGCTGAAGCCACAGGCGATCGTCTTGTCGCCAGGGCCTTGTACGCCGAACGAAGCTGGCATCTGTCTCGATCTGATCCGCGCTGCCGGCGCGTCGATCCCCATGCTGGGCGTGTGCCTCGGGCATCAGTCGATTGGCCAGGTCTACGGCGGCACGGTGATCCGCGCGGGGCTGCCGATGCATGGCAAGATCTCCAGCATCAAGCACGGCAACCGCGGGCTTTTCGCCGGACTTCCGGGCAAGATCGACGTCACGCGCTATCACTCGCTGATCATCGAGCGCTCGACATTGCCGGCCGATCTCGAAGTCACCGCCGAGACGAGCGACGGCATCATCATGGGGCTTCAGCACAAGACGCATCCGGTGCATGGGGTGCAGTTCCATCCGGAGAGCATCGCCTCCCAGCACGGCCACGATTTGCTGGCTAATTTTTTGAGCCTTGCCGGTTTCTCTCCGAAGCGGCGCAACGCACCGAAGGCTGCCTGATCGATGCCGGCAAAAACCTTGAAAACATTAATCCAGAAAGTCTCGACCGGCGCCACGCTGAGCACGGCCGAAATGCGCACCGCGCTGGAAATCATGACGGACGGGCACGCCACGCCGGCACAAATGGGTGCGTGCCTGATGGCGTTGCGCGTCCGCGGCGAAACCGTCGCGGAGATTACCGGCGCGGCGCAGATGGCGCGCGCCCGCATGACGCACGTTTCTGCGCCGAAAGGTGCCGTCGACATAGTCGGCACGGGGGGAGACGGGCATGGCACCTATAATGTGTCCACGTGCGCTGCGCTCGTCGCCGCTGGCGCTGGCCTGAAGGTCGCCAAGCATGGCAACCGCGCCGCATCGTCCTTGGCCGGCGCGTCCGACGTGCTGGCAGCGCTCGGGGTCAAGCTCGACACGTCGCCCGGGGTGATCAAGGCCTGCATCAACGAGGCCAACGTCGGCTTCATGTGGGCGCAGATGCATCATCCGGCATTCAAGTATTGGGCGCAGGTGCGCGGCGACCTGGGCATCCGTACCTTGTTCAACCTGCTCGGCCCGATCTCCAATCCCGCGAGCGTCACCCGTCAGGTCGTCGGTGTATTTTCAAAGCAATGGGTCGAGCCGATCGCACAGGTTCTGTTGAACCTTGGCGCTGAGCACGTTTGGGTCGTGCATGGACACGACGGTCTCGACGAGCTGACCACCACCGGCTCCACCGACGTCGCCGAGGTCAAGGATGGCCGGATCCGCACATTTGAGGTAACGCCAGCCGATGCCGGTCTCCAGCCCGCGAAGCTGTCCGATCTCAAAGGCGGGGATGCGCAAACCAACGCCGCCGCTATTCGCGATGTGCTGGCCGGCAAGCCCGGTCCGTTCCGCGACATCGTTCTTTTGAACGCCGCCGCGGCGCTGATCGTCGGCGGTAAAGTGCAAACGCTGACCGAAGGAGTGGCGCTCGCAACCCGTTCGATCGATAGCGGTGCAGCGGCGCTAGCGCTTGATCGATTGGTCGCCGTGAGCAACACTGCGTGATGGCACAAACAAAAAGATATCAGCCGCTCGCCGGTGTCCTCGTCGTTGCGCTCGAACAGGCGGTAGCAGTTCCAATGGCCAGCCGTCGCTTGGCCGATGCCGGTGCGCGGGTGATCAAGCTTGAGCGGCCGGAAGGTGATTTCGCCCGCGGCTACGACACGGTCGCGCACGGTCAAAGCGCTTACTTCGTGTGGCTCAATCGCGGCAAGGAAAGCGTGCGGGTCGACCTCTCGAATCCTGAGGATCTGGCGCTGTTCGATGCGCTGCTCGCAAAGGCCGACGTATTCATTCAGAACCTCAAGCCCGGGGCGTTGGCCCGGCTCGGGTATCCGTTCCAAGCGTTGCGCGAACGCTTCCCTAAACTGATCATTTGTTCGGTATCGGGTTACGGCGAGAGCGGCCCGAACGCCGGACGCAAGGCTTATGATCTGCTGGTCCAGGCGGAGGCCGGCTTGGCCGCCATCACCGGTGGACCGGAGGCGCCGGGGCGCGTCGGCGTTTCGGTCGTGGACGTGGCGACTGGCATGAATGCCTACGAGGCGATCCTCGAAGCACTCATCGGTCGCGGCAAGACCGGCGAGGGTTGCGACATCCGCGTCTCGATGTTCGACACGGTTGCCGAATGGATGGCAGTGCCACTGTTGCATGCGGAGGCCGGCTCGCCACCGAAGCGCATCGGCCTCGCGCACCCATCGATCTCGCCTTACGGCGTTTTTTCAACGCAGGACGGTGTGCCGATTTTGATCAGTATTCAGAACGAACGTGAGTGGCTTGCCTTCGCCCGCGATGTTCTCAAGCAGCCCGGCCTCGTTCGCGACGAGCGCTTCGCGACAGGTGTCGCGCGTCTCGCGAACCGGAGCGCGACCGATGGGCTCGTCGCCGCCTGCTTCGCAGCGTTGCCCGCTGCGGACGTGATCGCGCTGCTCAACGGCGCGGATATCGCCTACGGCCAAGTAAGCGACCTCGATGCGCTTCTTACGCACGCCAGTCTGCGTCGCATCGGCGTAGCTACCCCGGCGGGTGAAGTGATGCTGCCGGCGCCCGCCACGCGCGTTCAAGGGGTGCATCAGACGTTCGCTGGTGTCCCGGCGCTTGGCGTCGACGATGCGTCGGTCCGGGCTGAATTCCTGAAGTAACCTCACCGCCGCTGCTTGCCTTTCGCCGTCGATCGCCGGATGCTGGACGCTGGACGCAAGCCTTCTGCTTCGCACACGAAGCCACTGGATGAGATGCATGAGAACCGACACGCCACACGCCATTTTGCTCAAGGACTACAAGCCGGCAGCGTTCCTGATCGACACCGTCCACCTGGATTTCAATCTCGAACCGAGCGCGACCCGGGTAAAGTCGAAGCTGAAGATGCGGCGCAATCCGGCAGCCGCGGGAAGCGGCGCCCTTCATCTCGATGGCGAGAACATCGCCCTCGAGCAGGTCAAGCTCGACGGGCGCGTGTTGCCGGCTGCCGAGTACACAGTAAGTGCGACGGCATTGACGATCCCGCACCTGCCGCAAAAGCCGTTTACCCTCGACATCACGACCGTCATCGATCCGGAGGCGAACAAGGCGCTGCAAGGGCTGTACCGCTCCAAAGGCATCTACTGCACGCAGTGCGAGGCGCAAGGCTTCCGGCGGATCACCTACTTTCTCGATCGCCCGGACGTGCTTGCGCGGTACACGACGCGCATCGAAGCCGACATCGGCGAAGTCCCGGTTTTGCTTGGCAACGGCAATCCGGCCGAGCGCGGCACGCTCGATCGCGGCCGCCGCCACTACGCGATCTGGAAAGATCCGCACCCCAAGCCCTGCTACCTGTTCGCGCTGGTCGGGGGCAATCTAAAATCGGTCGCCTCGTCCTTCCGGACGAAATCGGGCCGCGCAGTCGACCTCACGATCTACGTGGAGCCTGGCAAGGAGAGCCGGTGCGCCTGGGCCATGGACAGCCTCAAGCGTTCGATGGCCTGGGACGAGAAACGCTTCGGCCGCGAATATGATCTCGACGTCTTCAACATCGTCGCGGTTGACGATTTCAACTTCGGTGCGATGGAAAACAAAGGGCTCAACATCTTCAACTCGCGCTACATCCTCGCCGATCCCGACACGGCGACCGATATGGATTATGACGGCGTCACCGGCGTTGTCGCGCACGAGTATTTCCACAACTGGTCGG
>JANOOW010000445.1:0-8787 GCA_031421555.1 Hyphomicrobiaceae bacterium
TCGACGAACTCGACTAAAACGTGGTCTAGCCCCGCGAAAATCCGTTCAGCTGGGGTGGCCCTGAGCCACTTTACTACACTACCGCGGAAGACCGCCGTGGGTCACGGCCACCCCGCTCCCTCGTCATGAGGGAAAAAAGAACTTACACCAACCTTAGGTCATCAAACTACGAAATAAGTTGTATCAACACAGATTGAGCCGGCTGTTGATGTAGGGGTACGGCCGGCACAAAACCTCAGCGCACTTTCGCCGTAAGCACTCTATAGTACCGCTGAAACAACCCCAGACAATCAAGGACTCGCCTCATGACTGCCAAGACCCTCGACGTGATCGCAATCGGCAATGCAATCGTCGATATCATCGGACATTGCGATGAGGCGTTCTTGGCTCGCCACGGCGCCACTAAGGGCAGCATGCAATTGGTGGACGCAAATCGCATCACGCAACTTTACGGCGACATGGGTCCGGGCATCGAGATCTCCGGCGGATCGGCTGCCAATACGATGGCCGGGATCGCTTCGCTGGGCGGTAAATCGGGGTTTATCGGCAAAGTAGCCGACGATGATTTCGGCCGTATCTTCCGTCATGACATTAAGTCGGCCGGCGTAATGTTCGAGACAGCGGCTTCGTCCGGCGGCGCGCCGACGGCTCGCTCGCTGATCCTGGTCACGCCCGATGGCGAGCGCACGATGAACACCTTCCTAGGAGTCAGCCCGGAGCTGACAATCGTCGAGATCGACTCCGGGCTCATCGATAAAGCGCGCATCGTGTATCTGGAAGGCTATCTGTTCGACCGTGACGAGGCCAAAGCCGCGTTCCGCGAAGCAGCAGATCATGCCACCAAATCCGGCGCAAAAGTCGCCATGACCCTATCGGACTCGTTCTGCGTCGACCGCCACCGCGGCGAATTCCTGACGTTCATCCGGAGCCATGCCGATATCTTGTTCGCAAACGAATCCGAGGTGACATCGCTCTACGAAACCAAGTCCTTCGACGAGGCAGCAAAACTCGCATCTGGCGATGTAGCGCTAGCGGTGCTGACCCGCAGCGCCAAAGGCGCGATCATCTTCGAGAAGGGCCATTCGGTCACCGTGCCAGCCGACAGAATAGAGAAGGTCGTTGATACTACGGGGGCCGGCGATCTTTACGCGGCGGGCTTCCTTTTCGGCCATGCCCGCGGCTTCGACAACACGGTCAGCGGCCGGCTAGGTGCACTCGCGGCCGCCGAGATCATAAGCCACGTCGGTGCACGGCCGAACACGCCCTTGGCGGAATTGGCCGCAAAGCGGGGCCTGATCTGAGAGATGTACTGTCGCAACTACTTGGAAGTCCCAAGTTGTAGCCGAACTTGTCGCCAATAGGTAGCGATCCCAGTCCGTATTACTGTATTTATGACACTTTAGCCTCTACAACCGCAATAAAGCTCCCAAATGCTCGTTTTTTCTCCCTGGAATAACAGTGGGTTCCTGCGCAGAATGAATGCAACGAATCGCATTGCAGGGATTGCACCCCATGACGGCATCGAATGCCCGGCGCGGCAGACCGAAAGGCTCCGGCATCAACGACCAGCAAAGGTTGGGCGAAATTGCGCGCTTGATCGGCAGTAACCCGCGCATGAAGCCAACCACCGCGATCAAGGCGATCGGCATTACCGATCCGTCGGCCATTCGCCGGTTGCGGGACAAGTTCAACGTCGAGCAAAGCGATGGATACTCGACATCATCGCGCGGGTCCCGCCAACCAACATCTGCTCGCGCTGCGCCGCTCTCGGCACCCGAGCCAATCCGCAAGGCCAATCCGGCAAAATTTGCGCCGATCGGCAAGTTTACTGATCCTGAGGCGACTCAACCCGGCGATGATCTTGCTGCTGCAGTGACGTCGAAGGCCGCCAATACAAATCAGGTTCCAGTCGCTGCCATGTTGTTCGGCTTCGGCCTCAATGCGGCAACCGCGTTGTTCGAGCAGCAGATGATGATCGCCCAGAGCGTGATGAAGCTGCCGCAAGTCCGCGATCTTTTCCGGCAACAGATCGCTTTTACCAAATTCATGCTGACCGTCGCGAACCCGTCCCCAGGGCCCCGCTCGGTCCACTGAATGTGCTAGCCCAGAGCAAGAGACCTCAACGGCCGCCCCCGGCAGGGTGGCCGTTTTTTTGTTTGTCGACGTCAAATTTTACGCAGCGCGACGCTCTCGACCCGATGGTCGCTACCCTTGCGCAGGATCAGCCGCGCCCGGCGCTTGGTCGGCAAAATATTCTCGTCGAGGTTCCTCAGATTGATCGTCCGCCAGATGTCGAGTGCGCGGTCGACCGCCTCCTCAGGCGATAAGGTCGAGTATCGGTGGAAGTAGGCCGCAGGGTCGCGAAATGCTGTGCCACGCAGCTTGAGGAAGCGCGCGACATACCATTGCTCGATAACGAGAGGATCCGCATCGATGTAGATCGAGAAGTCGAAAAAATCCGAGACGAACGGAATAGCCGCGCCACCGCGCGGCAAGCGTGCCGGCTGGAGCACGTTGAGGCCTTCGACGATCAGAATGTCCGGGCGTTTCACAATTATCTTTTGAGCCGGCAGGACGTCGTAATGGAAGTGCGAATAAACCGGCGCTTCGACCATCTCACGACCCGACTTTACCTCCGCGAGAAAGTTCAACAGGCGAGCCGAATCGAAACTCTCCGGAAAGCCTTTTCGGTTCATGATCCCGCGCCGCTCTAGCTCGGCGTTGGGCAGCAGAAATCCGTCCGTCGTGATGAGATCAACCTGCGGGTGATCGGGCCAGCGTGCGAGCAAAGCGCGTAATGCGCGAGCGGTCGTGCTTTTCCCGACAGCGACCGAGCCTGCGACGCCGATGATAAACGGCACGCGCCGGTCCTTGCGGTTCAAGAACCGCGACGAAACACTGTGCAGCTCTTGCGCAGCCTGCACATACAAGTTGATCAGCCGCGACATCGGCAGATAGATCTGCTCGACCTCTTGCAGCGACAGCCCATCCATCAATCCGGACAACTGTTCTAGGTCACGCTCGACCAGCGTCATCGGTGTGTCTGCACGCAGACGTGCCCACTCCTCGCGGCTGAAGTCACGATACGGCGAGAACTGCAAGCCAGTTAGTAATGGCTCCGGCTCTTCTGCCAGCGGTTTGAACTCATAGATTGCCATCGTGAACGGTCAGCTCGGTTTGCGGGCAGCTTTCTCGGCGAGGCCCGATTGAGACATCCGGGCTTCTAAGGTTGTCAATACGTCTGAAAGCTGCACGTTCCGCGACTCCAATAGTACAAGCAGGTGATACAACAAGTCGGCCGCCTCGGCTCGCAGCTCGTCCGGATTGCTTCCAACGCCAGCCATCACTGTCTCGATCGCTTCCTCGCCAAGCTTACGCGCGCACTTTGCTGGACCAGCGTCGAGCAGTTGCCGTGTGTACGACGTATCCGCCAACGCAAGCCGCCGTTCCGCGATCAGGCCCGCCAAGCGCGCGAGAACGTCGTTTGCCAAGGAAATCGTCTCCGCTTCGAATGATGTTGGACGCTAGAACGTACAACCACAGCTGACAAGCAAAACGGCCCGGTCTGGTTGACCGGGCCGCGCTGGACGTGAAAATGAAACGTGCTCAGCCGCCGGCCGTGTTACCGAGCCGTAGGCGGATGTAGTCGAGCTGGTCGAAGTTGCCATACTTGATGGTCATCAAACCGCTTTCGCCCGAGCCGCGCTTGATCTCGACTTTCAGTCCGAGCAGATCCGACAGGTCTTTTTCGAACGCCTTGGTATCTGGATCCTTATCGCGGGTCTTGCGGGCAACTCCGCCGGCATCGACGGTTCCCGGCGCCTGCACCAGGGCTTCGATGTCTCTGACACTGAGTTCCTGATCGACGATGCGGTCGGCCAGGATTTCTGCGTCGTCACGGCCGACAAGGGCGCGGCCATGGCCTGCCGTCAATTTCCCGGTGCGCACCAGGTCGATCACCGACGGCGGCAGCTTCAGAAGCCGCAAGGTATTGGCGAGGTGGCTCCGGCTCTTGCCGATGACTTCGCCCAGCTTATCCTGTGTGTAGCCGAAGCGCTCGATGAGATCGCGGTAACCCGTAGCTTCTTCGATGGCGTTGAGATCGGCGCGCTGCACGTTCTCGATGATCGCGAACTCGAGCAGATCCTGGTCGGAAAGCTCGCGCACAATCACCGGCACGCTGTGCAATCCGGCCCGTTGAGACGCACGCCACCTGCGTTCGCCAGCGACGATTTCATAGCCGCTCGGATACATCGGATCGGGACGCACGAGGATTGGCTGCACCAATCCCTTTTGCCGGATCGAGTCGGCCAGTTCGGAAAGCTCTTCCTCGCGGAAGTCTTTCCGCGGATTGAAGGGGCTAGCCTTGATCTGGTCGATGGGTACGACGCGCTGTTCGCCTTCCTCCGGCAACCGCGGCTGGCCGATAGGCGTTGGCTCTCCAATCAACGATGCAAGCCCACGTCCGAGCCGGCTTTTCTGCAGCGGTACCGCCATTGCGTTCCTCGTTATCTCAACTTGTTCTTTCAATCGTTCCGGTTACGCAACTCGAATGCCGTATCAGGCTGCTTTATATCTGCGCTCCCGCTCGATGATTTCGGTTGCGAGCCGGACGTAGGCCTGGCTGCCAGCCGAATCATAATCGTAGAGCAGGATCGGTTTGCCATGCGAGGGCGCTTCGGCCACGCGCACGTTGCGCGGGATCATCGTCTCGTAGACCTTGGGACCGAAAAACGCGCGAACGTTCTGCGCGACTTCCTTTGAAAACGAGGTGCGCGCATCGTGCATCGTCAAAACCACGCCCTGTATTTCGAGCGTCGGGTTCAGCGTCCCGCGAATTTGATCGATTGTTTCTTTCAGTTGCGAGATGCCTTCCAGCGCAAAGAACTCGCATTGCACCGGCACTAGAACTGCATTTGCCGCCGCTAGTGCGTTGACTGTCAGGAGATTGAGCGACGGTGGGCAATCGATCAGAACATAGGTCAGGGGCGAGGTTGTTCCGTGCGCTCGCTGTGCTGCCAACAATCCGGCAACAGCGTCCCTCAATCGGAAAGACCGGTTGGGATCGGCCGCCAGCGCGCTATCGGTGCCGACCAGATCTGAGTTTGCCGGCACGATGGAAAGGCCAGGCACGCTCGTCGGCACACTCGCTTCCGTTAGCGATGCATGGCCCGTAAGTACATCGAACGAGGTTAGCTTTCGCGACTCTGGCGAAATGCCTAGCCCGGTCGACGCGTTGCCCTGAGGGTCAAAATCCACGACCAGAACCTGCTCGCCGATCGCAGCTAGGGCAGTGCCCAGGTTGATGGCAGTGGTCGTCTTTCCCACACCGCCCTTTTGGTTGGTGATCGCAAGGACCCTGATCGTATGCGCTGACATGAGCTTCACGCCCCCTTGTCCAAAGCCACGAGATTGCGAACCTCCACCACGGCGGCGCCCGCCTGGGTCAGACTCGGAATCAGACGATGTTCGAACTGCCAGAACTTGCGCGCATCTTCGATCTCCTGCTCGACGCCCCGACCCTTGAGATACAGCCCAAGAGTTGACGCGGTACAGATCGGGGCAGACAACGCGAACAGATGAGCGAGCGGCGCTAAAGCGCGTGCGGTCACGACATCGACTGCACCAACCTTAGCGCAAGTCGCGGGATTTTCGATACGTTGGGCAAGGATCTCCACAGCGATCCCGGTGTTTCTGGCGACTTCGCGTAAAAAAGCACACTTGCGCTGGTCGCTTTCGACCAACGTCGTCGCCAGGCCGCCGCGCTCTACCATCATGATCGCGAGCACTAGGCCGGGGAATCCGCCGCCCGATCCCAGGTCAACGTGCCGCTTCGCTAATGGTGGGATCAACGCCGCGAGCTGGGCGCTATCGGCAAAATGCCGGTGCCAGACTTCACCCAAGGTACTGGGTGCGACCAGGTTGACCACCTTCTGCCATCGCTTCAGCAAATCGGCATAAAGCTTCAGCCGGTCTAGCGTTTCACGTGAAACTCCGAAGGCCTTATCGAACTGGGCCGGGCCGGTAATGACCGGCTGCTCTTTCGGCGGCTCAGCAGTCATGCTGACCGGGCCAAGCGGGATTTCTTTAGATGGCCCAGCAATATGAGAAGAGCGGCGGGTGTCATGCCGTCGATCTTTGTGGCCTGCGCCAGAGTGGCGGGTTTGTGCCGTTGCAGCTTAATTCGCACCTCGGTCGATAAGCCCGGTAGATCCTCATACGAGAAATTTAAAGGGATGACCGTGGCCTCGTCCCGCCGCAAGGCCACCGCATCCGCATCCTGGCGCACCACATACGACGCATATTTGCCGTCGATCTCCAGCTGCAAAGCTGTCTTCGGGCTCAGTTTTGCCAGTTCAGGCCAGACCGATTTGAGCCGGTCAATGTCGATGCCGGGGTACGACAAGAGCTCGAATGCCGAACGACGCTTGCCATCCTGGTTGATCTGGATGCCGGCACGGAGGGCTTCGGTAGATGTCATGGTCAAGCGCCGCAAGAGCTCTTCACCCTCGGCCAGATTTATCGCTTTTGTCGCAAACGCTTCCGCCCGGTGAGGCCCTATACAACCCATTCGCATTCCGACTGGGGTAAGCCGCTGATCGGCGTTGTCGCCGCGCAGTTTCAAGCGAAACTCGGCGCGCGACGTAAACATCCGATACGGCTCGCTGACGCCGCGGCTGACCAGATCATCGACCATCACGCCCAGGTAGCTGTTTGTGCGGGACAGGATAAGGGGTTCGGCGCATGAGGCGGTGTTTGCGGCATTGATCCCCGCCAGCAGACCCTGTGCGCCGGCTTCTTCGTACCCTGTGGTGCCGTTGATCTGGCCGGCAAGATAGAGTCCACGTAGCGATTTCAGTTCCAAGGTCGGCAGAAGCGCGCGTGGGTCGACGTAGTCGTATTCGATCGCGTAGCCCGGCCGGATGACACGCACGTCCTGAAGCCCTGGAATCGAGCGCAGAAACAGTTCCTGGACCTCGGCGGGCAGGGAAGTCGACAGTCCATTTGGGTAGATCGTATCGTCATCCAATCCTTCCGGCTCAAGGAAGATCTGATGCGATGATCGATCGGCGAAACGCACGATCTTGTCTTCGATTGACGGGCAATAACGCGGACCGACGCCCTCGATCTGGCCCGAATACATAGCCGACCGGCCAAGGTTATCGCGCACGATCTGGTGCGTGTTGTCGTTGGTATAGGTGATGTGACAGTCGATCTGCCGGGTGGTGATGCGCTCCGTCATATAGGAAAATGGCTCCGGCGGGTTGTCGCCTGGCTGCCGTTCCAGCTGATCCCAATGGATCGTTTTGCCATCCAGCCGGGCTGGTGTGCCGGTCTTCAGGCGACCCAGGGTTACGCCCAGCGCTGCCAAGCGGCATGAAAGCCTGAGAGCCGGCGGATCCCCGGCGCGGCCAGCGGGGATCTTTACGTCGCCCATGTGGATCAGGCCATTGAGGAATGTGCCGGTTGTCAGGACCACCGCGCCGGCCGCAAGATGACGCCCGTCCGAGGTTATTACGCCGGCGATGCGGCCATCGGTGACGATCAGGTCTTCTACCCCGGCCTCAACAACGCTCAGGCCGGCCGTCTTGGCGAGCGCCGCCTGCATCGCTTGCCGGTAAAGCTTGCGGTCCGCCTGCGCGCGCAGACCCTGCACGGCCGGCCCCCGTGAACGATTGAGCAGCCGGAACTGGATGCCCGCAGCATCGGCGACCCGGCCCATCAATCCATCGAGCGCGTCGATCTCCCGAACCAGATGCCCTTTGCCCAAGCCACCGATTGCCGGATTGCACGACATCTCGCCGATGGTTGCAGCTTTATGGGTGACGAGCGCTGTCCTCGCACCCATGCGAGCAGCCGCAGCACCGGCTTCGCAACCAGCGTGTCCGCCGCCTACAACAATGACATCGAAGCTCGTTTCGCTCATAAACCGAGATTTAACAGATGTTTCACGTGGAACAACCCGGCTTCTATTTGCCAATGCAAAATCGGCCGAAGATTTGGCCCAATACTTCTTCCGGATCGATGCGTCCGGTGAGCCTTCCGAGCTCGGTTGCAGCAAGCCTCAAGTCTTCCGCGCGAAGTTCTAGTTGTGCCTCCGAGCCATGGAGGAAGGCATCGATGTACTTTTGGGTGCGAAGCAGGTGGAGCCGATGGCGTTCCTGCGTTGGCGCCGGAGCCGTCGCGGTGCCCAACGCTTCCCGTGCTTTGGATGCGATCAGCGCAGCGAGTCGATCAATTCCCTCGCCGGTCTTCGCTGATACGCGCGCTGCCGCGGCTAGAAGGTCAGCCGAGCTGCTGTCGACTTTATTGACGACGAGGAGGCACCGTTCGGCTTGAACTTCTGCTGGTAAATCGGATTGCGGAGCAGTTGCGTCGACCAGCCAGACCACTAGATCTGCATCCCTGGCGCGGGCCAACGTGCGCCGTATGCCCTCGCGTTCGATGGCGCCGCTCGCGTCCCTGATGCCCGCCGTATCGCTGATGACCACGGGGATGCCGCCTAGGTCGAGACGCACTTCGATGATGTCGCGGGTGGTGCCGGCTTCCTCGGAGACGATCGCGGCGTCGCGTTTGGCGAGTGCGTTGAGCAGGCTCGACTTGCCGGCGTTGGGCGGGCCCGCAAGGACCACCTGATAGCCGCTGCGCAGTATTTCACCTTTGTTGTCGAGATGAAGATGCTGCTCGATCGCTCCTCGCAGTGCCATCGCGGAGGTTCTGTCGTGCTGATAAACGACCTCCGTCTAATCACCTTCATCATCAAAATCGATCGCGGCTTCGACAAGG
>JANOOW010000446.1:0-4627 GCA_031421555.1 Hyphomicrobiaceae bacterium
GAGGGCGCGCTTCGAAGGCGTTCCGAGTGTGGAAGCGGGCGGACGGTCCGGGAATTAATCCAGTAACGTACTGGAATTCTGGGAGGGCAGCGCGACCCCGTAGTGAGACCGGGGAGCCAGAAGATTGCCGCGTTGGCGATCTCGAAAACCTCACCAGCGCGTCGGTGCCCCAGGAAAATCCGTTCAGCTGGGTGGCTCTGAGCCACTTATTACTACTGCGGAAGACCGCCGTGGGTCACGGCCACCCAGCTCCCTCACTAGCGAGGGCAAAAACGAATTTTCCAGCAAAAATGGCCTCGAAATGGATCTGGTAGAATGTAGCTACATCACGAAGGACGCGAGCTGGTTGGCTTCGGTATTTTCGTGGCGGGAATGCATCGACGGCACAGACGGCGGCCGATAGAACGTATCGATGTCATCGAAAGTCCGGGCGAGCCGGCGCTAGGGAACTCGAACGGCCATGACACTGCATGCACCTTCAGCTGCACGACGGCACAAGCCGGCATTTGCCGAACTGTTCACGCCCAAGCTCGTCACCGTCCTGCGCGAGGGTTATGGCCTCAACGAATTCCGTGCCGATGCACTTGCGGGCGTAACGGTTGCGATCGTCGCGTTGCCTCTATCGATGGCGATCGCCATCGCGGCGGGACTGTCGCCGGATCGTGGACTTTACACCGCAATCATCGGCGGCTTCCTGATCTCGGCGCTCGGTGGCAGCCGCTTCCAGATCGGCGGGCCGGCAGGTGCTTTCATCGTGCTCATCGCAGCGATCGTCGAGCGGCACGGCTACGAGGGTTTGGTGCTGGCGACGATGATGGCCGGCGTCATGATGATGGCCGTCGGCTTCCTCCAGCTCGGAACCTACATCAAGTACATTCCCTATCCGGTGATCATCGGATTTACCGCGGGCATCGCGGTCATCATCTTTGCTTCGCAGGTGAAGGAACTGCTGGGCCTCGACATCGTCAAGGAGCCATCGGCGCTGGTGCCGAAACTCGCGGCGATCTGGAATGCGCTGGGGACGATCAAGCCGGTGACGGTGGCGTTATCGGCGTTCGCGATTGCGGTGATCTTGGGCTTGCGAACATATCGTCCGAAGTGGCCCGGGCTGCTGATCGCGGTCGTCCTCAGTGCGGCACTTACGGCGATGTTTCACCTCGACGTTGCAACGATCGGATCGCGCTTCGGCGGCGTGCCGAATGCGTTGCCGTTTCCAGCCTTCCCCGAATTCAACCTGGCGAAGATGCGCGCGGTGTTGCCCGACGCGATCTCGATCGCGCTTCTCGGCGCCATCGAGAGTTTGCTTTCGGCGGTCGTGGCCGACGGCATGTCGGGGCGCAAGCACCGGTCGAACTGCGAACTTGTCGCGCAAGGGGTTGCCAACATCGGCGCTGTGATCTTTGGCGGCATGTGCGTCACTGGCACGATCGCCCGTACGGCAACGAACATTCGTGGCGGTGCGCACGGACCAGTTTCGGGCATACTGCACGCGATTTATATCCTGGTATTCATGCTGGTCGCAGCGCCACTCGCATCCTTCGTGCCGCTGGCGTGCCTCGGCGGCATCCTCGCCGTAATCTCCTGGAACATGGCCGAGCACCACGAGTTCGGGAGCTTGCTGCGTACCTCATGGGGCGACGCGATCGTGCTGATGGCGACGTTTCTCCTGACGATCTTCGAGGATCTGATCATAGCAATCGGCGTTGGCGTCACGCTTGGCGCATTCCTCTTTCTGCATCGCATGGCGGAAGCAGTCGAAGTGCAAGGTGGCGGCCGCATGGTTGCCAGCGATGAAGCTGATGAGGCGAGCGTCGCTGCCGAGCCGGCCGGGCTCACCGGCGATGTCATGATCTACCGGATCAGCGGCGCCTTTTTCTTCGGTGCGACAGCGGCTGTGAGCAACGCCTTGGATCGCATTGGCGAGCATCCAAAATTTTTCATTCTCGACATGACCGATGTGCCGCTGATCGATACGACGGCAGCGCGCATGCTCGGTGACTTCGCGGCAAAGCTCAAGCGCTCGGGCACCAGAGTTTACCTGGCGGGAGCGCGCCGAAGCGTTCGTCGAACGATGTTGATGGCAGGCTTGCGCCGGCCGGTCGTGTACTACGCCGCGACGGCGGCCGATGCCATGCAGGCTGCGAGTAACGGAAATCCCGGTATCATCGCAGCCGGCGTTCCCGCATCGAGCGCATCTGCAGTCAGCACGAAATCATAATCTGAAATCGCGGCAGCGACTGCTTATCCAACGTCCACGGATCGGGCGCAAAAAACTGCGCGCGTGCCGCCGTGAATAATTCTTCAGAAATCTTTGAACCGGTTTCGCCGAGGCTGCGTCCAACAGGACAGAAGCGCTCGGAACGGGGCTTCTGAAACGGAAAAAGTCAAAACCAAAACCCAACAGGAGATACCCATGTCCAAGAAGCTCATCCTCGCCGCTATCGCCGCCACCTTCGCTCTCTCCACCATGCAAGCTCCGGCATTCGCCAAGGGCGGACACGGACATCACAGCAAGTCGACCTTCAACGCCAACGGCGGCAACGGCGGCAATAACAACTCAGGCAACAAGAGCGGTAACGGCGGCAACGGCGGAACCATCAAGAACGCCGGCAAAGCCAAGGTCGGCACCACTGCGAACGCGAACGGCGGCAACGGCGGCAACAACAACTCGGGCAACAACAGCGGCAACGGCGGGAAGGGCGGAAACATCTCCTTCTAATTCCTGACCTGGCTCCCTCGGCCGAAAGGTCGGGGGAGCACTCACCAAGGCCAAATCGAGCAGGGCATCAGCCCGCCACCAACAACTGAAAATGCAAGGAGCGTGACATGACCCACAAACTCATCCTGACCGTCGGAACCGGTCTCTTCTCTCTCGCGCTCCTGCATGGAGCAGCGGAAGCTGGCAAAGGCGGCGGTTCGCATTCCTCGCCGTCTTCATCGGCATCCTCATCGCGCAGTACCGAAAGCCGCAAAATCGAAACCCGCATCGTCAAGACGGCGCCGCGCATCGAGCCGAAGTTCGAGCGCCGCATGGTCGAGCGCATCGTCAAGAAGCCTGTTATCGAAAAGAAGATCGTTACGCCTGTACCGGCAAAAACGACATCGCCTAAGATCTTGGTGAAGCAAGTGGACAAGTCGGCGAAGGTCGCACTCAATCCGCAGCCGCTACCGCCGAAGAGCGGACCTCAACTCGCAACAAAGCTTGCAGCGGGCGCAATTCTGGGTGGTGGCGCACACCTGATCAACGCCCGGCACACCAACGCAAGCATTCTGCCGAAAGCGCCGATGGCCGACGGCCGGAAACACATTTCCGAAGCGTCGATGCACAAGTTCGTCGCAGCCAACGCCGTGCAGCGAAACGCCCATACGATCAAGCCGGCGGACGGCGTCAGACACGTCGCCGCGGTGAAGCAAGCAACGGCACTGATCAAGGATCCAACCAAGGGCTATCAGGTCGTAACGTACGGCGACAAGACCAAGCCTCAAGGTGGCAAGCCCGCCGGTGACAACAGCACCATCGTCATCAACGGCAACAACAAGACCGTCTACGTGCCGGCCTCGAGCGTCAGCGGGCCCGACAACCGCACCATCGTCGTCAACTGCAACCACTGCAAGGTGGTGATCGTCGGCAACACTTCGCAGAACGGCCAGGCCGTGGTCGACAACCGCAACATCGTCGTCAACGGCAGCCACGACAAGATCGTGCTGCAAGGCGACAAGGCGAATGGTGCGGCTGGCCAGAATGGCGGATCGGTTACCGATAGCCGGCACGTGACAGTCACCGGCGACAAGAACAAGATCGCCGTTCAAGGCGACAGCGTGAATGGCGGCGGCGGTGCCAATAGCACCACAGGCCGTGGGCAAGATGGCGGCAACGGCGGCAAGGTTGTCGACAACCGCCAGATCGACATCACAGCGACCGGCGACAAGAACAAGGTCTCCATGGGCGGCGATAGTGCCAACGGTGGCAACGGCGGCAACGGCAAGTCCGCAGGTGGCAACGGCGGAACAGGTGGCGATGTCGCCGACAAGCGCCAAGTCAACGACCAGGGCGATCACAACAAGGTCGACACGAGCCGGACCGATACGGCGAATGGCGGCAGCGGCGGCAGCGGCGAGCCCCTCTGAAGCCGAACGAAACTAAAGTGCCGCTCCCAACATCGGGGGCGGCGTCTCACTCGAAACTCAAGCATCAACAGGAGTTCGCAATGACCCGACTGATCAAAGCAAGCGCACTCGCAGCACTCTCACTGTTTCTGACCAGCGTCCCGATGCAAGCCCAGGAGGCAAATATGGCTGATAAAACTTCGAAGTCGGCAAAGTCCGAATGCGCCGGAAAGTCCACCATTACAAATGCCGATGGCAAAGACGGCGAAAACAACAGCGGGCCGAACAGCGGCAACGGCGGCAAAGGTGGGACGATCAAGAACCCCTGCCTCGCCAAAGGCGGCAACGTCAGCGCCAACGGTGGCAATGGCGGCAGCAACAACAAAGGCGGCAACAGCGGCAACGGCGGCAAAGGTGGCACGATCGAGTTCTGATGCCGCTTTCCACGACGATTGAAGGTCCGGAGCGCATGCTCCGGACCTTTTTCAAGACGCAGTAGGCGACGCCCACGCGCCAACTC
>JANOOW010000447.1:0-6980 GCA_031421555.1 Hyphomicrobiaceae bacterium
GACGCGAAAACGCTGCGCGAAGCCTTCGAGGCTGAATACCGCCGCCAGTTTGCGCGGCACATCCCCAACGCGATCATCGAGATCATGAGTTGGAGCGTTCTTGTTTCGACCGTGGAGGCGAAGCCGGCATCTCTGCCCGAAGCAAAACCGCGCGACGGTGCAAAGGCCATTGGTGCGCGCAGGCTTTACGATACCGCCCGCAAGACGTGGAGCGAGGCGGCGGTATATCTGCGGTCAAGCCTCGCGCCCGGGATGCACTTCGACGGACCGGCAGTCGTCGTCGAGGACGGCACGTCGACGATCGTCACACCGGCATTCAGGGTTCACGTCGATCACGGCAGCGCACTTGTTCTCACCGCGAAAGGGCGTTGAACCATGGCAACTCGCGAGCACACATTCTCCGCCATCGAACTGCAAATCATGTGGGACCGGCTGATCGCCGTCGTCGAAGAGCAAGCACAGGTTTTGTTGCGGACCGCGTTCTCGTCAATCGTGCGCGAGGCTGGCGATCTGTCGGCTGGCATCTTTGATCCGTCGGGCCGGATGCTGGCACAAGCGGTGACCGGCACGCCGGGCCACGTCAACTCGATGGCGCTATCGGTCGAACATTTCCTCAGGTTCTTTCCCGCCGATACGATGCGCGCTGGCGATGTCTACATCACCAACGATCCGTGGATGGGCACCGGCCACCTGAACGATTTTGTGGTCACCACGCCGTGCTTTCGCGGCGGCAAGCTGATCGGGCTGTTCTCGTGCACCTCGCATCTGATGGATATCGGCGGCATCGGCTTTGGCCCCGACGCCACCGACGTGTTCATGGAGGGACTCTATATCCCGTTCCTCAAACTGTTCGAGGAGGGCCGCCCGAACGAAACTCTGATGGCGATGATCCGCTCCAATACGCGCACGCCGGTCGATACGATCGGCGACGTGTACTCGCTTGCCAACTGCAACGAGGTCGGCGTCACGCGGCTGGCCGCGATGATGGACGAGTTCAAGCTGGACGATCTGGATCTGCTGGCCAATCACATTTGCGATCGATCGCGTGAAGCCGTGTTGGAGCAGATCGCAAAGTTGCCGAAGGGTACGTGGTCGAACACGATGACGATCGATGGCTATGAACAGCCGATCGAACTCGCGGCCAAAGTGACGGTCGGGCCTGAGAGCATCACCGTCGACTACACGGGGACCAGCCCAGCCGCGCGCCGTGGCATCAACGTGCCGCTGGCCTACACCACGGCTTACACCGTGTTCGGGCTCGCCTGCGTGGTGTCTCCGCGCGTGCCGAACAATGCCGGTTCGCTGTCGCCGTTTGTCGTGACGGCACCGGAGGGGTCGATCCTCAATGCACTGAAGCCTGCGGCGGTTCTCGCACGGCACATTACCGGGCAAATGTTGCCGGACATGGTGTTCGGATGTTTGCGTCAGGCGGTGCCGGATCGCGTGCCGGCCGAGGGTACGTCGTGCTTGTGGAATATCACGCTGCGTGGCCGTCTTGCCGACGACGACACCGGCAACTACGGCTTCGCGACTACGTTCACTTCGAACGGCGGGACCGGCGCGCGGCCGATGAGCGATGGGCTCTCCACCACGGCGTATCCGTCCGGCGTCAAAGGTACACCGGTCGAGATCGCCGAGCAGATCATGCCGTTGATCTTCTGGCGCAAGGAGTACCGCCAGGATTCGGGCGGAGTGGGCCGCACCCGTGGTGGTCTCGGCCAGGTCATCGAGATCGAAAGCGGCATCGGGCAACCGTTCGAGCTGCTGGCGGCATTCGATCGCATCGATCATCCGCCGCGTGGGCGCGATGGCGGACACAACGGAGCGAACGGCCGTGTCGGCCTACGATCCGGCGTGGTGATGAAGGGCAAGGGCACGCAATTGATCGCACCGGGCGAGCGTCTCGTCATTCAGACCTCGGGCGGTGGTGGCATGGGTGATCCCGGCGAACGCGATCCCGCTGCGGTCGGCCGCGACCTCGAGAACGAACTGATCAGCCCCAATGCCGCCAAGCGCGACTACCTCAGCGGTTGAGCGTTTGGCCGCACGCTCTCGATCACGGTTGAATCTGGCACTCGCACCGGGCACGCGGGAATGCTACTGGCTGCCATCTGCACAGCCGACTTGTCCACAGGCGATTTGGGGGTACTCATGGATCTTGAGTTTCATACGCTCGACGTGTTCACCGATCGCCGGTTTGCGGGGAATCCGCTTGCAGTGGTGCATGGCGCCGACGGGCTGAATACCGCTGCCATGCAGACGATCACGCGCGAGTTCAATCTGTCGGAGACGGTTTTCGTCCTGAAGCCGGCAAACCCCGCGCATTCGGCAAAGATCCGCATCTTCACGCCCGCATCCGAATTGCCCTTCGCCGGGCATCCGACCGTCGGCACGGCCGTACTATTGGCGGAGATGCGCGCGGGCGTGCTGACGGGCGATGCCGATAGCCTCGTCGTTCTCGAAGAGAAGATCGGGGTGGTTCGCGTTGGCGTCCGGTTGAAGCAGGGACAGCCCGCCTTTGCAGAGTTCGACGCGCCCAAATTGCCGGAAGAGCTGGGCCCCATTCCAGCAACGGAACTGCTCGCGGCAGCCGTCGGTTTGGAACCGCGCGAGATCGGCTTTTCCAACCACCGGCCAACGCAGTTTTCGGCGGGCGTGCCATTCACATTTCTGCCGGTTAGCTCGCTTGCAGCCGTTGCACGCGCGGCGGTGCAATCGCAGCGTTGGGCCGCGGCTTTCGGCGGCGCGAAAGCGGGCAGCATGTCGATCTACACGCAAGAAACGATGAACTCGACGTCGGCATTTCATGCCCGCGTGTTCTCGCCTGCTGCCGGCATTTCCGAAGACCCTGCTACGGGTTCGGCCGCCGCGGCGTTCGCGGGCGCCGTGCATCTCTTTGACCGCCTTCGCGATGGCCAGCACAAACGCATCATCGAGCAAGGCTTCGAGATGGGACGGCCTAGCCACATCTCGCTCGGCATGGAAGTGAACGGCGGAAAATTGAGTTCGGTCAGAATCGGCGGTTCGGCGGTACGCGTGAGCGAGGGCCGGATCCGGATCTGATGAATACCAGCTCGCGGAAGTACTGACCGCTTTGTAGGTCGGCTAGAGCCCCTTTTTAAGAGTTCCTTTAGGGGGAGCCGGTGTTTTCGAGCCCCACCCGTAAGCGTCGGAACTCGTGCCTCTAACCGGCTTACGGCTCGGCGCTCGATGCCTCCCACCCGGTGCCGTCATCCCGACGAAGGTCGGGACCTACGACAAGTATCGCCAAGGGTGGTGTTCGCGGCGATACGCGACCGAGGCGGCTTTCATTCTCCGCCGAAACAGACAGCTCGTTGCACGTTGCCGTGGGTCCCGACCTTCGTCGGGATGACGGCTGTGGGGAGGTGATACTGGCGGTACATTTGGCAGTCGTTCGGTGCGCGAGATCCAACTTTCCAGGTACTGCACGAGAGCCGACATTCCACGGGCGGTGCCTGCCGCCTCGGGTCCCCTGAAGGGACTCCCAAAAGGTCGCTCGCAGATGGGCTCTACCCGACCTACGGCACCGCACGTGAATTGGCAGGTCATTGTTATCGCGATTTGGTATAAATTTGCGAACCTACCGAAAGCTTATCTGGGAGACCTTGCAATTGCCGCCGGTATTCGGTTTATTGGACTGACGTCGCTCGATGCCGGGCGAGTGGATACAACTTTTATGGCTTCGGACACGACATCGATCTTGACGCAGGGAACGCCGTTGGCGATCCGCGCGGATCTGCGTGCGCTCCTTCTGCTTATCAGCCCCTGAGTTTCGACAGTCCGGGCAGAAGCCGCCGCAGACGGAACCTCAGGGGACGCGATATTCACCGGCCGAAGGATCACCCCATCGCCGCCCAAGCGCTGCACATCGAAACGGAAACCACCACCATGACATCCGCCACATCCAAAGACCGCGTATTCATTTTCGACACCACCCTGCGTGATGGGGAGCAATGCCCCGGCGCCACCATGACATTCGAGGAAAAGCTCGAAGTCGCAGACCTTCTCGAACATATGGGCGTCGACATCATCGAGGCCGGCTTCCCGATTGCCTCGGATGGTGATTTCGAGGCCGTCGCCGCGATCGCCAAACGCATCAAGAACTCGACCGTCACCGGTCTTGCGCGCGCTGGCATGAAGGACATCGATCGGGCCGGTGAAGCCGTGAAGGGTGCCGCGCGGCCGCGGATCCACACGTTCCTCTCCACCTCGCCCGTGCACATGAAATACAAACTCCAAAAGGAGCCGTCTGAAGTTCTGGCGATGGTAACGGCGTCGGTCGCCCGCGCGCGCAATTTGGTTTCCGATGTCGAATGGTCGGCGGAAGATGGCACGCGCACGGAGCTGGATTTCCTGTGCCAATGCGTCGACGCGGCGATCAAGGCCGGCGCCACCACGATCAACATTCCTGACACCGTCGGCTACACCACGCCGGATGAATATCGCACCCTTTTTCGCACAGTGCGGGAACGCGTCGCCAATTCCGACAAAGCGATTTTCTCGGTGCATTGCCACAACGACCTCGGCATGGCTGTGGCGAATTCGCTGGCCGGTCTCGAAGGCGGCGCGCGCCAAGTCGAATGCACCATCAATGGCATCGGCGAGCGGGCGGGCAACGCGGCGCTGGAGGAGATCGTGATGGCGATCAAGACCCGCAACGATGTGCTGCGTTACGATTGCCGGGTGGAAACGACGATGCTCAATCGCGCCTCGAAGCTCGTGTCGGCCGCAACCTCGTTTCCGGTGCAGTACAACAAGGCGATCGTCGGCCGTAACGCCTTCGCGCACGAGAGCGGCATCCATCAGGATGGCATGCTGAAGCACACGCAGACCTACGAGATCATGACGCCAGAAAGCGTCGGCGTATCGAAGACGTCTCTCGTGATGGGCAAGCACTCGGGCCGCAATGCATTCCGCAACAAGCTACAGGAGCTGGGCTATGAACTCGGCGACAACCAGCTGGAAGATGCCTTCACGCGCTTCAAGACGTTGGCCGATCGCAAGAAGGTGATCTACGACGAGGACATCGAGGCCCTCGTCGACGAGGGCATCGCAACCGCAACGGACCGCACCAAGGTCGTCGCGCTGATCATCATCGCAGGCACCATGGGCCCGCAGTCGGCGACGTTGACGCTCGACATCGATGGCGTCGAGAAGACCGTGCAGGCGACGGGGAATGGCCCGGTCGATGCAACCTTCAACGCAATCCACAAGCTCGTGCCGCATCGCGCCATTCTCGAGCTGTATCAGGTTCATGCCGTCACGCACGGCACCGACGCGCAAGCAGAGGTTTCGGTGCGGCTGCAGGAGGAAGGCCGCACGGTGACGGCAAAGGCCGCGGATCCAGATACGCTGGTTGCCTCGGCCAAGGCCTACATCGGTGCGCTTAACAAGCTGATGATCAAGCGGCAGCGGGAGACCACCGCGCAGTCGACGGGCGAAGAGCGCAAGCAACTCGGCGGGATCTAAAACGAGAGCAAGTCTATCGGCCAGGCGTCGAGTAGGCCGGCCGATAGACGTCGATATTTCGACTGTATGCCTCAAGGAGAGCCGGCCGGTGAGCTACACCTTTAACATACTGTCTGCCCACCGATCGATTGGCGCTAAGCTTGCCGCATCATTGGCCAATACCACCTGCTCGCCTGTGAGGACGGGTCGCAAGATGCGAAAGCAATCTAATCTCGCACGGCACTGGACAGGCTGATCGACCGGTGTTACAGGCTCGGCTCCGGGCTTGAAAGTCCGAGCGTTCGGTCATGTTTTCTCGCGGCCGGATGACAAGTTGGTGCGCTTCCGAGCCGTCAACTTCCCATGGTGGGGCGATTAGCTCAGTTGGTAGAGCAGGTGACTCTTAATCACCGGGTCGTAGGTTCGAATCCTACATCGCCCACCAAAATTTTCATGTCCGGCCCGGACACATAGGTAACAGATTGTACCTAAGACATGGGTGACAATCTCGTGCCGAACGGATTGTCGATGGTTTGCAAGGTTCTCTGCTCCAGGTCGATTTATCCGAGATCGTAGCTCATGAAGCTGACGATCCAGATGCCGTCGTCCACCTCCTTTATTCCGAGCCTCTGACCGGCCATGACGGTCGAGATGTTGATTTTTTTGCGGTGCATGCAGATCCGCCCGCAGGCGGTCACAAGGACATCGCGATCGTGCAGAGGATAGTCGATCTCCGGCAGGCCCTGATAGGGCCGGTTTGACGCCTGATAGACATCGCCCGGCACGTTCATGCCGTGCCTCGTGCGGGCGTTCGGTATTGAATTCGCGAACGAAATTGTCGAAGCGTGCCTGTTGCTGCAGGCTGTTCATGCCGGGCGGGCGGGTTGCTTCCTTTTTCAAGGTGAGATGCATCCGTTCGTGGCGTCCGTTCTGCTGGGGATGGCCGGGCTTGATGCGCTCGATGGCGATGCCGGGGCGGAGCCACCAGACCGACAGCTTCGAGAGATTGTAGAGGCCGTTCGGGCTTGCAAACGGCAGGCCGTTATCGGTGCGGATGGCATCCGGCAGACCGCGCTCCTGGAACAACCGGACGAAGGCCTCGAACGCGCCCGCTTCCTTGGTCGACTGGAGGGCTTCGCACATCAGAATGAAGCGCGAGGCCTGATCGGTGACGGTCAGCGGGTAACAGTATTCCCGGTTGCCGAGCTTGAACTCACCCTTGAAGTCGGCGCACCACAGGGCATTGGGCTGGACTGGCTGAGACAACGGCGTGCCGTTGGCCTTGTTGCGCCGTGTCCTGGCGCGGATGACCAGACCGTAGCGGTCGAGCACGGCATGGACGGTGCTCTTGGCAGGCACGCGGACGTCGCCGGCGAGCCGCTTGATCAGAAGCTCCCTGATCTTGCACGCGCCCCAGTTGGTTTTTTCGCGCTTGATCCGCACGATCAGCGTCTCGACCTAGCTTGGCAGCTGGTTGGAAAGCGTCAAGGCCGCCGCGACCGGTCACAGAG
>JANOOW010000448.1:0-4535 GCA_031421555.1 Hyphomicrobiaceae bacterium
GGTCACGAAAATGCTGTCATCCGAGGCGAAGAAGAGAGCGGCTGCCGCCACATCCCCGGCGGTGCCGAACCGCTTCATCGGTGTTTGATCGAGCAACACCTTCGCAATCGCCGGGACGCGCAGCACGCGATCCGTCAACGCTGTCTCGATGAAGCCCGGCGCCAGAGCGTTCACCCGTATGCCATATGGCGCGTATTCGACGGCGAGTGCGCGGGTCAGCGCCGACACTGCACCCTTTGTCGCAGCGTACCCGGCCAACTGGCGCAATCCGCGATGGCCCATGATCGACGCGAGATTGATCAGCGAGCCTTTACCCGAGGCCCTCAACAACTCGAACCCGTCACGGGCAATCCGCACAACGCCATCGAGATTGACCTCGCGGATGCGGGTCCAATCGGAATCCGACATGTGCCGGAAATCGCCGCGCACGTTCATTCCGGCATTGTTGACTATGATATCGATGCGGCCGTGAGCCACAGCGATGGTGCGCAATGCGGCAGTGATGTCTTGACCGAGCGTGACGTCGAGCGTCAACGGTGTCGCATCGTACCCCTCCGCAGCGATGGAGGCCGCAACGGCGATTGCCGCAGCTCCGTCGACATCACTGACGAAAACGTGAGCTCCTTCGCGCGCAAACCGGGCTGCGATCGCAGCGCCTATACCTGCACCGGCGCCGGTAACGAGCGCGATCCGGCTTGAGATTCTCTTCATGTACTAGACTGCTTGCGATCAATACCGGCGCTTGACATCATCGACGTAGTGGTCGTGACCGATGATCCACTTGACGCCAAGCCGGAACATGTGAGCGTCCGTATCGAGGTTATGCTTGACATTCAAGCCGCCGGCAAAGTCGAAGCTTTCGAAGTTGGCGTAAAGATACTCACCGAAGAAAATCATGTCGTAAAAGCGGTACTCCAAGCCACCACCGGCGGTCCATCCGTGCAACGTGCCGGAGACTTTCAGCACGGCGTCGGGATTGTTGAGTGTGGCCGTGGTAGAGCCCTTATAATGCAAGCCGTTCAATGCCCAACCGGCGGTGCCATAGACGAACCAATTCTCGTGCAGATGCTTGCCTAGGCGTCCGCGGAACGTCGCTTGAAAATCGTTCTCATATTGATCGTTGCCAAACCTCGCGGTCCCGCCTGTCACGGTGCCGTCGGCTTCCGCACCAAGCACCCAGCCATTGGCGAGGCTCCAGTCATAGCCGAATGACGCGCCGGCACCGAAGCCATCGAGATCGCTGGATCTGGCGACCGGCTTGGTCTCTTCCGACGGCATTATGTGCCCTTGCATGAAGACGCCGAATCGCAGCCGGCCGATACCGTCGTAATTTTGAGCTGACGCCGTTGCTGCAAAGCTGAACAAAGCCGCTACAAAAAGGCCGGCCTTTGCGAATTTCTTCATGTGCATAGTCCTTGAGTCGAGTGCACCGTTAACGCTTGTTATGCTGATTCGGTGGGATGCCGGACAGGGCTAGCTGCAAATTTCCATTTCACCTTTTCCATGTTGCCTAAGTGCCGACAAAAAAAAGGCCGCCTGATCAGGGCGGCCTCGAAAGGTTGACTGAAAGTTATCTATCGCACGATCGGTAACTTAGGCTCACCACCAGCGGCGCCAGCCGCGACGGTTGCTGTCGTTACTCTCCCGGGTGATGTGCTGATTGGCTCGCGCCTGCGCGGCGCGGATCTGGTCGTGCTCGCTGCGTGAGATGCGGCCGTCGGCCATGGCACGGCTTTCCAGGCGCTCGATGCGGCGCTGCTCTTGCTTGAGGCGGGTAGCCTCCCACCGGTTGATCGAACCATTGCGGATACCCTGCTCGATGCGGGCAGCCTCACGAGCCTGCTCGGCATCGATGTCACGGGTGGAGCTGCCGTAGGCGTGAGCGCCACTGGCGCCTGCCGCGATCAGGGTAAGGGCGAGGATCGTGCGCTTCATGACTGCTTGTCTCCTATTCGTCCGGCCCGACGATCGCGCCGTTCATGAGGATCACATTGCGCCAGCTGCACTGAACCCATTCTGAACTGAAGGAACGGGTGGCGTTCATATTCGGCCATGGGAAGCGAGTGCCCTACAAACGAAAACTCCCCGGCGCGAGTGCCGGGGAGACTGGGGGACAACGCGGTCGGGGAGAGCGTCTTTACGTCCCACAGATCCTGTCATTCAAAGTTTGGCTGATCAGTTGTGCTTCTTGTTATAGATGCGCTGACTTTGAACGTTTTGTGCCTGATTAAGGCGGGCGCGCTCGCGATTAGAGACGCTGCCGTCGGCCTTCGCACGAGACTCCATGTTTTGTACGCGCGCCTGACCCTTCTCAAGTTGATAGGTTTCGCGCGCCGTCAATTGACCCGAGCCGACGCCCTGCTGAATGCGTGCACTCTGATTGGCTTGACGATTGTCGATTGAACCTGGCCCAACCCGTCCAGCGGTTTGCGCGTCGTGCTTTTGATTATAGATGCGCCGGCTTTGCGCATCCTGCGCCCCTCGAATGCCAGCGCGCTCAGCGTTCGTCAGCACGCCGTCGGCCTTCGCGTTGTTTTCCAGGTTTTGAACGCGAGCCTGACCATTTTCGAGCCTGTAGGTTTCGTTGGCATTCAGCTGGCCGGACGCTACGCCCTGTTGAATACGCTGTTCCTGATTTGCCTGACGTGCATCGATGCCCGGCGTGCTGGACTGAGCCGCAGCCATCGAAGTCAGACCGGTAAGAATGCCTACGGTCAAAAGTGTCCGCTTCATCGTGTTCCCTTCCAGGGTTGAAGTGCCACGTGAGTTGCGAAATCTGCCAAGCTGTCCTGCTGAAGGCTTCGCCGTCTCATCTCCCGACACCACCATCCCCGCGAATGGCAATTGCGTGATCTACATCCAGGCAACGGGCCCGAACGGTGAAACCCGTCGCGGCCAGCAAACAAAAAAGGGCCGCCAGCGGGCGACCCTTTCTTTGGCCTGGAGCAGAAGCCCCAGATCAGCGGTGGTTATAAAGCCACCGGCGATACCAGGACTTTTGGCTGTTGTGCGTTTCCTCGATGATGTGATGCTTGGCGTTGGCTTGCGCCTCACGGATGTTGTTGTACTCGCGCTTCGACAGGTGGCCATCGGCGAGCGCGCGATGCTCCATCGCCTTGATGGTGTCCTGCTCGGCCTTCAAATCGCGGTACTCGCGGCGGGTGAGGTTGCCATTATACCGGCCCTGCTCGATGGCGGCTTCTTCCAGCGCTGCGTTCGCATCGAGCGTCTTTTTGCCGTAGGCATGCGCGCCGCCAGCGGTTGCGACCAAGCTGACGCCGATGACGGCAACGGCAACGGTGGCCTTGATAAGAGAGATATTGCTTCGCGAAAGTGACATGACACGTTCCTTTGGGTGGTTGTTCGCCGGTCGATAAAGTCTAGGGTGCGCATTGAACTTGAGTGTGAGACTGCACCCGCGGGTTTGAACTCGATCTGAACACGCAGTTTAGTTCCCGTTCATCGCGTCGATTTTCTGGGACAGCGGTCGACTCCAGCAAAGCCAAGGATTTGAGCACGGCATGACGGCACGGACGCACGCTGAGGCGCTGGAACACGCGCTTGCTCTTCTGGACAAGGTGCCGTTGATCGATGCGCACAACGATTTGCCGATCATCATCCGGCATCGCGCGGCATGCGATGTGCGCGCGTTCGACCTGACGAAATCGCATCAGGGTTACGACACCGATATTGCGCGGTTGAAGCAGGGGCGCCTAGCCGCGCAGTGGTGGGCGGCGTTCGTGCCGGCGCGCGCGGCGAAACCCGGGCTGGTTACGCTCGAACAAATCGACGTTGCGCTGCAGATCGCAGCAGCACACCCGGACGTATTTCTTGCCGCCACGAAAGCAAGTGATGTGGCACGCGCCAAACGTGCTGGCAAAATCGCGTCGTTTGTAACCGTCGAGAGCGGTGTCGGGCTGGAGAACAGCCTCGCGCCGTTGCGGATTTGGTATTCCGCTGGTGTGCGCTTGTTGACGCTTTGCCACAACGAGACGCTCGATTGGATCGATAGCGCGACCGACGAAGCGCGGCATGGGGGCTTGACCGATTTCGGCGTGCAGGTGGTGCACGAGATGAATCGCCTCGGCATGATCGTCGATTGCGCGCACACTTCGCACGCAGCGCAGCACAAGGTGCTCGATGTGACCAAGGCGCCGGTGGTATTCAGCCACATGAACGCGTTCGCGAAGTGCAATCATCCGCGCAATATCGCCGATGACATCCTCGACCGGCTGAAAGTCAACGGCGGCATGGTGATGGCAACTTTCGTGCCGCCATTCATCTCCCAGGAACTACGGGATTGGCAGCGGCCACTTTCCGATGCGCACGGCAAGATGCCCAGCGGCGAGGAACGCACCGAAGCGATCCAATCGCACGCGCGCCGGCAGGGACCAGCGCCCCGCACGACGCTCACCCAACTGTGCGATCACATCGAATACATGACGCATCGCGCCGGCACCGATCACATCGGCATCGGTTCGGATTTCTTTGGCGGCGCGGTGCCGGACGGACTGGAGGACGTCTCGAAGTTTCCG
>JANOOW010000449.1:0-8457 GCA_031421555.1 Hyphomicrobiaceae bacterium
GCCTTACCCTTACGTCCCTGGCAACGTCAGCGCCGCGCGCTTGAGCTTGCCGTTCGGCGTGCGCGGCAGCTGATCGACGAACACCACTTCGCGCGGGCATTTGTAGGCGGCGAGACGGCCGGCTGCGAAGGCTTTGACCGCCTCGCCATCGTGGATCGCTCCAGCTTTCGCCACGACGAACGCGGCAATGATCGACACGTCTGCACGGACACGCACTTCGGTGCACGCGACTTCCGCCACGCACACGTGTTCGCTCAGCACCGCCTCGACTTCCTGCGGCGAAACACGATAGCCACCGGCCTTCATGATGTCGTTGGCGCGACCGTGGTGCGTGACGTAGCCCTCCGCATCCATGCTGGCAAGATCGCCGCCGATAAACCAGTCGCCGCGCAGGACTTCACGCTCTTCATCGGGGCGGTTCCAGTAGCCCAGCATCAAGCCGGGATCGGAGCGGTGCACCGCAAGTAGACCGTGCTCGCCCGCCGCCAACGGTTCGGTGCCGCCGTCAACATCGAGGATGACCACCGAGCGTCCCGGCTGCGGACGGCCGATCGCACCCTCACGGCGCGGCACGGTGGGGCTCGTCGAGATGAACGTCGACATCTCGCTCATGCCGATCGACTCGTAGAGTTCGAGCCCGGTGCGGGATTTCCATTCGTCGAAAAAGCCGGGTGGTGGCGCTTCGCCCGCGGTCAAACCGTGCCGCATCGCGCCGAACGCTCCGGGCGTCGCCTCACCGTACTTCATGATCTGGCGATAGAGACCGGGCACCGCCGCAAAGATCGTCGCGCCATGATCCAAGATCAATCGGGGCCACAAGCCTGGATCTTTTTCGCCGGTGTAGATGATCGAGGTCGCGCCGTTCGCCCACGGGTCGGTGAGGCCGACGCCCAGCGTGTAGGTCCAGTTGAAGGCGCCCGCATGCAGCACCCGGTCACTCGACGAGATGCCGTACCACCCTTTGTACATCGGCCTTCGCCCCCACGCCGCGCGATGGGCATGCAGCACGCCCTTTGGCCGCGACGTCGTGCCGGACGTGTAGATCAGATAGGCCGGTTGATCCGCGGTTGTCGCCGCATACGTGCCGCGTGGACCCGTAGCGATCATGCGGGAAACTTCGTCCTGCGCGATGACCCGGACGCCAGCCGCGATCGGTCCAACGGCGAGATCGCCGGTGACGCACACGGCTTCCGCACCACTGTTTTCCAACAGGAACGTGACCTCGGGCTGCGTCAGTTGCGTCGAAGCCGGGATCGGCACGAAGCCAGCCGCAACCGCACCGAAAAACATCAGTGCATACTCGCTCGTGTTGTCGAGCCGGATCAGAATGCGCGCGCCAGGGGTCAGGCCGATGAGCGAAAGTGCGCCGGCGACGTTGAGGACTGCATCTTCCAGCCGGGCATACGACCAGATCTCGGAGGGCTCGCATTTTGGATCGGCAACGACGACGAGCGCTGCTTTGTCAGATGATGCAACTCGTGAACGGCCGATGCAGTAGGCAGCCATGTTGAAGGCTGCTGGCGGCAAGTCGCCTCGGTAGCCGATGATCGGTGTCACTTGCCGCCTTCCATCCACCAGGTATCAAAATCGGGTCCGAACAGGGCTGTGCGTTCGGGTGCCTTGAGACGCCGCCAATGGGCGATCCATTGGCCCTGAACGTGAAACAGGGGGATCATGTAGTCGCCTGACATGATGACGCGATCCAACGCGCGGATTGCCGACGTAAATCCATCCTTCGTGCTGGCCTTCAATATGGCATCGATCATGGCATCGGCGGCAGGGTTTTTCACGCCGGCGAAGTTGAGGGATCCCGGAGTATCTGCCGCCGCGATGCTCCACCGGTTCGCCTGCTCATTCCCCGGCGACAACGACGCGCCCCAGTGCCACTGGATCATATCGAAATCGAACGATTTCAATCGCGACCAATATTGTGCGTCGTCGATCTGCCGGATCGAAACCCTTATCCCGAGCTGCCGCAACGGCTTCTCGTAGTTCAACAGCAGGCGCTCTTGCGCCCGGGTGCGGGCGAGAAATTCGAATTGCAGCGGCTCGCGCGTTGCCGCGTGGACAAGGCGTTCGCCGTCCACAATGTAACCGGCTTCGGCAAGCAAAGCCGCTGCACGTTTAAGATTGTCCCGATTGCCCGCACCCGCCTGACTATCCGGCAAGCGAAACTTGCCCTCCATGACTTCCGGCGTCACCGCATCCGAAAAAGGTGCTAGCAGCGAACGCTCGGTAGCATCGGCAGGCTGGCCAGCCGCCGCCAGATAGGACCTCTGAAAAAGGCTTTCGGTGCGCTTGTACATCGAGTGATAGAGGTTCTGGTTCACCCATGAGAAGTCGAACGCGTGGATCAATGCGCGCCGCACGCGAATATCGGCAAACACCGGCTTGCGCGTGTTGAACACCAGCGCGGACATGCCGGCAGGCAAGCCGGTTGGAAACTCGCGCTTGATCACGCGGCCTTCATCGACCGCTGGGATGCGATACCCTTCGGCCCATCGGCCGGGATCGTCCTCCGTGCGCGCATCGATGTGGCCTGCCTTGAACGCCTCGAACAGCGCATTGCTGTCGCGGAAGTACTCGTAGCGCACCTCGTCGAAGTTGAAGCGGCCTTGGCGGACGTTCAGATCGCGCCCCCAGTAATTCTGGTTGCGGCGATAGAGGATGGATCGCCCGGTATCGATGCTATCGACGAGGTAAGGCCCGCTGCCGATCGGCGATTCCAATGTGGTCCGTTCGAACGTTTCGGGTGTGAAACGATGTCGCGGCAACACCGGCATCAGCCCCATGATAAGCGGCAGCTCGATATCTCCCGCCTCGTCGAATTCGAAGCGGACGGTGTGGGGATCGATCGCCAGCGCCTTGACGACTTTCTTGTAATAGCCGCGGTGATAGGGAAAGCCTTTTTCTTTCAGCATCGCCAGCGAAAACAGAACATCATCGGCGGTGATCGGGCGGCCGTCCGAGAACCGCGCTTTGGGATTGAGAAAAAATGTCACGCTCGCCCGATCCGCGGGCGTCTCGATCTTTTCCGCAACGAGGCCATACAACGAGAACGGCTCATCGGGGGATCGTACCATTAGGCTCTCGTACACGTAGTCGCGCAGGCCCTGTGCCGGAATGCCCTTGATGATGAATGGGTTGAGGCTATCGAAAGTGCCTTGCGCGCCAAGGTTGAGCCGGCCGCCGCGGGGTGCTTTCGGATTGACGCCCGGAAACCATTTGAAGTCAGGCCCGAGCGCTGCCTCGCCGTGCATGGCGATGCCGTGCGCCGGTCCCGCCCACGCGGCCGGCGGCAAGGCAGCAAAGTGCAGAGCGATCACGGCAGGCCAGAAAAATCGCATTTCGAGGCGGGTCCCAATGCCTTGAGGATTCCAACTGCCCGCGTGTCATTTCACGCGGACGCATTTGCATTCCAGTCGTTGCCCCTTTGCCACGTGACCCTCTCCTTGCACAAGCCTGTGGATCGAGCGCACAACTTCGGCCACGGGATTGCCGCAATCGAATCCTTACTGCCGCCCCAACGTCAACGCGATGAGCGCACGCTGCGCGCATCTGGTGACATTGCCGTCCGATACATGGCAATAGTGGTTTCCAGGGGCAGAGCGACGACGTCTCGCTCGTAAGCAAAAAGGTCGGCACCAACGATGAAATATTGCACTCGAATAGTTGCGCCCGTGCGCACGGTCAAAGCTGGGCGGACGCTGGTGTCGGTCATGATCGCGTTGGGGCTGGCTGCGACCGGCGTCGCAGCGCAAACGCAACCCAAGACCGCGCCGAAGGCTGCTCCTGCCGCCCCCGCAGCACCTGCCGCCGCAGCACCCGCCGCTGGTGCCGCCGCCGCACCGGCTGCCAAGCAGGTGTTCTGGGTCAAGCTTTGCGAGAAGACGCAAGTGCCGGTGCCGGGCAAGGATGGCAAGGCGACGGCTGAGGAGAAGAACATCTGCCTCACCCATCATGAGCGTCTCGATGGCAACTCGGGCATGGTCATCGTGTCCGCTGCGCTGCGCCAGATCGAAGGTTCCGACAAGCAGCACCTGATGGTGATGGTCCCGATCGCGATCGGCGTCGCCATTCCGCCAGGCTTGCGCCTTGCCATCTACGACAAGCCGACCTGGGAGAAGGCTGCCAAGAACGAAAAGATCGACGATAAGGCTTTGAAGCCGATCGACCTCAAGTACACGCTGTGCCACCCGACCGGCTGCACCGCCGAGATCGAGGCCACGAAGGAAGTCGTCGAGAGCTTGAAGACCGGTGGCGGTATCGTCATCCTTGCGATGAACGGGGCGGCCCAGCCGGTGCCATTCTCGATCCCGCTTGAAGGGTTTGCCACGGCTTCGGCAGGCGCGCCCGCCGACGGCAAACTGTACAGCGAGCAGCGTCAGCGCTTCTTCCAGGAATTGCGCGTGCGCCAGGAGGACGAGTACAAGAAGTTCATCGAGCAGCAGAACACGCAACAGCGTCTAGCGCCGAAGCCGGGTGATCTGCAGCCCGCTCCGATGGCGCCGCCAGCCGCCGCCGCGGCAGCTCCGGCCAAGAAGCCCTGATCCCGTCCGCGGCGGCCGCGCAGCGGAGTCGCCGTGGACCAGAAAAAGAGACCCGCTCAACTTTAACAGTTGCGCGGGTTTTTGCGTTCTCCCGTCTCCGGCGGCCGTCCCGCTACGGCGGCCACGGGCGATCGCTTGACCGCGCGGATCAGGCAAGCCGCCAAGCAAGCCAAGAGATAGGATAAACAGTGGAGCGCACAATCGGCTTTATCGGCACCGGCGTCATGGGCGAGCCGATGTGCCGCAATCTGGCGCAGAAGAGCGGGCTGCCGGTCGTTGCGTTCGACCGCAGCGCAGCACCACTCGATCGGCTAGCCGCTCACGGCGTAACGATCGCGGCTTCCGTGGCGGCGGTTTCCGCTGCATCCGATGTCATCTTCTTGGTCCTCCCCAGCGGCCGCCACGTCGAAGCCGTCTGCGAGGGCGGCGACGGCTTGAGCATGCTCGCGCGTCCCGGACAACTGATCGTCGATCTTGGCACCTCGCCGGTGTCGCTCGCGCGCCGTCTTGCGGAAGCGTTCGAAACGCGCGGTGCGACCTTCGCCGACGCACCGATCGCGCGTACCCGTCAGGCGGCGGAGGATGGCACCCTCAGCATCATGGTCGGCTCGTCCACCGAAACCTTCGACGCGCTGGCGCCGTTGCTCGGCTGCATCGGTTCGCAGATCACGCATTGCGGACCGGTCGGTTCGGGGCAGCTGGTCAAGATCCTCAACAACATGGTCTTGATTGAAACGGTCGTCGCATTGGCCGAGGCGTTGGCACTCGCGCGACACAATGGGCTCGACGGCGCGGTACTATTCGAGACGCTCACCAAAGGTTCCGCCGACAGCTTCGCGCTGCGCAATCACGGCATGAAGTCGATGCTTCCCGGCAGCTATCCGGAGCAGGCGTTCTCGGTCGAGTACGCGCTGAAGGATCTCGACTACGCCCTCGATCTTGCGCGTGATGCAGGTCTCACCTTGAGCGGCGCGACGGTGGCGCGGGCCAAACTTACTGCGGCGATCGATGCCGGCTTCGGCCGCCACTACTGGCCGGTGATCGCCGAGATAATCAATCGGTGAGCACTAGTTTTTGCGCTCGTTGAAGAAGTTGTGGATCGACTGCGCCATTGCCGCCGAAATCCCCGGCACCGCTTTCAGATCCTCGATCCCGGCTCGCGAGACGGCCTTCGCCGAGCCGAAGTGACTGAGCAATGCGCGCTTGCGCGTGGGCCCGATACCTTCGATTTCATCCAATGGATTGACGCCGAGCGCCTTGGCCCGCTTGGCCCGGTGGGTGCCGATGGCGAAGCGATGTGCTTCGTCGCGCAGCCGCTGGACGAAATAGAGCACCGGATCGCGCGGCTCCAGCATGAAGGACGGTTTGCCGGGGATATAAAAGTGTTCGCGGCCCGCATCCCGGTCGGGACCTTTGGCGACGCCGACGATCGGGATGACGTCCGTAAGGCCAAGCTCCGCCAATACTTGTTGGGCGATCGAGAGCTGTCCCGCGCCACCGTCCACAAAGACGAGATCGGGGATCGTCGGAAAATCTTCCGCATCGACGATGACTTCATCGTCGGCGTCGTCCGGATCATCAGGATCGATGCCGGGTGGAACGAGTTCAGAGCCGGGCAGTGAGGCATTGTCCGACCGCAGCACGCCGAACGCAATCGCATCCGCACCGCGCGCACCGGTAGGCGGCGTGCCTGCTGGCGTGATGCGCGAGGAAGGCACCTCCTCGTTTAGAGCCAGAGTATCCTTATCCCCACCACTTCCCTCCCTCCCCCATCGAGGGGGATAGAGAGGGTGGGGGGTGAGCGCCTCAGCCGATGCGATCACCTCTTCGACCGGTGCATCCTCGACAACTTCGCCGCGTAGCTCGGCTGCGACCCGCTTGAAGCGGCGGCACAGAACTTCGCGCATCATCGCGTAGTCGTCGCCCGGCGTCAGGCCCTCCGACTTGATGTTGAACTTGCGGTATTGGTTTTTCACCATGCCTTGGATACCGGCGACGATCAGCGCGCCGACGGCATTCGTGCCCATGATGTGGCTGTTGTCATAGACTTCGATACGCCGCGGGACACGCGCCAGTCCGAAGCGATCCTTCAAGCCTTCCATCAAGATCTTCTGCGATGATGTCTCGGCCATCCGGCGGCCCAAGGCTTCGCGCGCGTTCTGGGTCGCGTGCTCGACGAGCCCGATCTTGGTGCCTCGTTGCGGCACGCTGATCTCTATCTTGCGTTCGGCCTTGATCGACAGCGCTTCGGCCAGCAACGCGCGCGATGGCACCTCGTGCGACAGCAGGATCAGGCGCGGCACCGGCTTGTCATCGTAGAATTGCGCAACGAAGCTATCGAGGACTTCGCCGGCATCGAGTGCGCGGTCCGCCTTCGGAAAGTATGCGCGATTGCCCCAATTTTGCCCGGTGCGGAAGAAGAAAACCTGGATGCAGGTATGCCCGCCTTCCTGGTGTGCGGCGAACACGTCGGCTTCCTCGATGCCCTCCGGATTGATCGACTGATCGGCGGTCACGTGAGCCAATGCCCACAACCGGTTGCGAAACTTCGCCGCCTGCTCGAATTCCAGTCTCTCCGCCGCATCCTCCATCATGCGCTGATACATGGTGCGCACGTTCTGGCTTTCGCCGCGCAGGAAGCGCACGCTCTCATCGACCAGGCGCCCATATTCCTCGAGCGAGATTTCGCCGGTGCACGGCCCCGAGCAACGCTTGATCTGATGCAGCAGGCAGGGTCGCGTGCGGCTCTCGTAGACGCTGTCGGTGCACGAGCGCAGCAAGAACGCGCGCTGCAGCATGTTGATGGTACGGCCGACGGCACCGGCCGATGCGAAGGGTCCGAAGTAGTCGCCGCGCCGGTTGCGAGCGCCGCGATGCTTCATGATCTGCGGCGCCACGTGATCGCGCGAAATCAGAATGTACGGAAACGACTTGTCGTCCCGCATCAGCACGTTGTAGCGCGGCAGGAAGCGCTTGATCAGGTTGGCTTCGAGCAGCAGCGCCTCGGCCTCGGTGCCAACCGTGACGAACTCCATCGACACGGTCGACGCGATCATCCGGGCAATACGGTTTGGATGACCGTTGAGGCGCGCATAATTCGACACGCGTGCCTTGAGCGACCGGGCCTTGCCGACGTAGATCACGCCGCCGCTCGCATCGATCATCCGATACACGCCGGGCGACGTCGGCAACTGCTTCAGATAATGCTGGATCACTTCCGGTCCAGCCGGACGCGGGGTAGCGTCCGGCGGCGCGGTTTCAGCAGCTTGTTTCGGCTCGGTGGTCATGCGCCTGTATGTAGTCGTCCCGGCCGTTGCGGTCCACTAGCGACGCTTCCCCGGCGCTACTCCGCGGCTGTCTTGTTCAAGTTCCGTGGTGCATGCGTGTTCGGTACGAAACCATCGCGGCGTGCTTCGCCGGCGACCTTGTCGGCGGTATCGCCGTTCAGGTATTCGACCACGAACACGGCCTTGCCCTGCGATTTTGCCGACTTGAGATACGACTTGCTGGAGCTGATATTGCTTGCACTGTTGCGCTCCCCCCGATGATTGATGCCGTGATAGAGGTCTTCCTTGGCGATGCCATCGATCGCTGCAACGTAGCTCTTGTCGGTTAGAAGCTCTTCAGCATTCTGCACAACGACGGCGGCGTTGCCCTTCTTCGACCTGGCTTCGGCGGCGACCTCCTTGACGAACTTCACCATCTGCTCGCGCGAACCACCTGGCGCCTTGGTGTTCTGGTAGGTATCGACGCGATCGAGATAAACGCCGTCGTAGCCTTTCGCCAAGGCCTCACGCACACGCGATTTGACGATGCGCTTCCAGTCTTCGTCCCAGTACTTGGCTGCGTAGTTGCCGGACCAGCCTTGCGTCTTGCCAGTATTCCAGGATTGCTTCGAACCCTTCAT
>JANOOW010000450.1:0-5120 GCA_031421555.1 Hyphomicrobiaceae bacterium
GATGACGCCGCGATCGCCGAGCCCCGCGGCGCTCGCCGGGTCGGAGGTCAGCCGGCGAACGATCTCCGGCATGCTCCAGCGTTTGCGATCGCGGCCCCAGTACGTCATCAGCCAGGTGGGGTAACCGGCGTCGAGAATAAAGCCGACGTGCGCGCCACCATCGCCCAAGCCCATTATGGTGTTGCGATTGTCGAGCATCGCTTCGGAGGCCGACATATCGAAGTTGAAGTAGTTGACCAGCGGCGCGTAGATAAAATTTCGGCCGCCATCCTCGATCAGGATATCGTAGGCAACTTCAGGTGCGGTGCGGTTTTGTCGCTCGGCCATGGCGGCCACCGAGTCGTCACGCTTGGGCATGTAGTTCGGTGGGTTGCCGAAGCGGAACATCTGCGTCCACATCAAGCGCTTGATTAATGGGAACGTGCTGCCGGCGATCGGATCCTCCGACAAGATGCGCTCCCGCACGCCGGGATCGTTCATAGCCTTCACGCGGTCGGCGAGCGGCAGTTTCGCGATCGACTTGTAGGTTGGCGTGCCGGAAAACGGGTTTTGACTACCCTCGAGGCCGAGCAGCAAACCGATCGGACGCGGCGGGGCGACGGGCCGGATCGAGTGGCCGGCAGCGATCGCGTCGTCGGCATAGCCCAGCAACTCTTTCCAGACCTCGGAGCGATCCTTCTCGTGCCGTTGCGTCAACGAAAATACGGCAGTGCGGCCACACTTTTCGATCACCCGGCGCAGCATCGCGAATTCGCTTTTTGCATCCGGCTCGTTCCAGTCGGAGACCAGTTCGAGGAAACCAGCGCCAGCGTCGGCCATGCCGGCCGCGATCCCGTGCAACTCTTCTTCGTTGGCGCGTAGCGTCGGTGTGTAATCGCCGGCGAGTGTCTTGTGGCTGATCGTGCGCGACGTCGAAAAGCCGAATGCGCCGGCCCTGATGGCATCGGCCGTGATCGTGCGCATCTGGCCGATGTCGTCGGCCGTCGCCTTCTCGTGCCGTATCGCGCGGTCGCCCATCACGTAGACGCGCAGCGCCGCATGCGGAAGTAGCGCACATAGGTCGATGTCGCGTTCGCGCCGGTTGAGCGCTGCGAAGTATTCCGGGAATGTTTCCCACTGCCAATTGAGGCCTTCATGCATGACTGGCGCGGGGATATCCTCGACGCCCTCCATCAACTCGACGAGTTTTTCGCGATCGGCCGGGCGGCACGGCGCGAAGCCGACACCGCAGTTGCCCATGACGGCCGTTGTCACGCCGTGCCAGGCCGAGGGCGTCATGCGGCTGTCCCACACGGCCTGTCCGTCATAGTGGGTGTGGATGTCAACGAAGCCGGGCGTGACCAGGCGTCCGCGCGCATCGATCTCCTCGCGACCACTTTGCGAAACTTTTCCGACGTGAGCGATGCGGCCATCCTTGACCGCGACATCGGCATCCTGTGGTGGCCCGCCGGTGCCATCCAGTACGTGACCATTGCGAATGACGAGATCGAATTCGTGGGCCATGGTGTCCTCCGCCGGTTTCGATTGACGCTAGGTTCGATTGCGCCGCGCCGTCAACGCAGGAGCGCGTTTTGGCAGCGAACGGCTGCCCTGCCATTCAGGCATGGCATCAATCGAACAACGCCGGCGGCAGGCGATAAACGCGATTCGCAGTGCCGCTGAACAGGTCCGCTTTCTCCGGGGCCGAGCAGCCGGCGCTCAACCGTTTGCAGGCATTCCAGAACGTCCGGTAACTGTACATGCCCTTGTCGACCGGGAAGTTGCTCTCGAACATGCAACGGTTGGCGCCGAACAGTTCGATCGACGTTTCGACGTAGCTGCGCCACGCGTTGGCGAGCTCCTGCGAGGAGGGTGGCGCGGGCCGCTCGTGAAACGTCAAGCCGCTGACCTGCATGCCAAGGCCGCCGAGTTTCACGCGAACGTTGGGGAGCACTGCCAATGCCGTCATGCCGCGACGCCAATCGGCGAATACCTCTTGGCTGCGTCCCGTATAGGGGCCGGTGCCGATCGGTCCACCGGCGTGATCGACGATGATGGTGACGTCGGGTGCGGCGCGCGCCAACGTTTCGATTTCGCCCAACTGGGTGTGATAGGCCCACACGTCCAGCGTCAGATCATAACGTTGCAGCGATCGCACGCCTTCCTGAAATGAAGCATCGAGCATGAGCCCTGCCGGCGGTGTGGCCGCGCTCGACTTCACGTCTGGGTGCGCGTGATACACCACGGGAACGCGAATGCCGCGAAGACGGTCACCACCCGCACGGATCAACGCCTCGAGTACAGGTGCCGCCCGCTGTCCGAGGCTCAAGTCCGCGAAACCGACGATACCGGCGCAGGCCGCCCGCGTCCCATAAAGTCCGCTGGCGGCTTGAGCCGCAACGCCGTTGACGAATTCAACTTCGCCGACGGGTCGCATCTCCATCGGTCCGCTGCGCCGGTACATCGACCGGCACTGCACGTAAACAGTCGCGCGCACATCGTGACCGCAATTCAGATCACTCAGCAGTTCGGGAAAAAGGTAACGGCCGTCGCTGCCGTCCCACAGATGATGATGTGGATCGACAATGGGAAGACCCGGTTCGAGCACGTCTTCAACGGATCGCGCCAGCCAATCTTCGCGCACGGGCAGATGGATACCGGTCATTGAATTCCTCAGACTAATCGAATGAATGCATGTGGCTTCTAGCAACGAAATTGACATGTGCGTCGAATATTTTCGAGGTCCCTTGACTTTGCCGGTGAGAAGGCCGACTTTTATTGTGTGACGTTCGCCGTGATTGTTATTCGAGCGATTTGAGATGAGACCGCTCATCGTTGACATCACGCTCTAACGACACAGACGATCGTTACGCGGATCAACAGCGATAGGAGGCTAAATGACGCCACCTCAGCACAATGAAGCCTAAGCTGAAAAGCGAAGGCACGATTTGGCAGCGCAAACTGATCAGACCAAATCGCACGCATCAAATCGACCTGGAGATTGAAACGAGGTAATGCTCGTAAATAAGCCCGGCGAGACTGGGTAGATATCTGAAGTGATAACGGCCCCGCTTGTGCCAATGGCACAGCGGGGTTTCGTTTTTATTGTTTTGGTTTAATTCTTTGGTTGAATTCTTTATAATCTCGATGCCGATTTTTGTGTTCAAGATTTGTTTCCATCTGCCGTGATCCGTCAATTGCTCGCGGTGATAAGTCTGCGGACATGGCGCCGCTCCCGGCCGATCGCCGCAGCAAGATGGGTTCAACCCAAGCGCCCTTTCACCGCCGCGTTCCCTGACCCGCAACGGTGACGCCACGTGCGCGGCCATCGCGTACTGGCTTATCCGGGATCTTTCCTCTCGCGGTGAACCAAGGTGCCCAATCGCGACGGTAATAATTCCGCCGCGCGCGGAATTCCCATCGCAGGTCTATCAAACGATCACGGCCGCGCTTGGCCGGCGCTTGCGGGGGTGCCGCATCTGGAAAGATGGCCGCCGGGTGCGATGGTCCCGGAGACAAGCACCGGCATGACAGCGGTGCGGCACATCGCATGCCAGCTGCGCCGCAATTCCACTTGCCGCGGGCCACAAGGCGTCCTTTATACCGCACAAGATCTCCGCAACCTGCCGGGAAGGACCCCCCATGTACGAAACTCTGCAGCATTACATCGATGGCAAGTGGACCAAGGGCACATCGTCCAAGGCTCAGGATGTCATGAACCCCTCGACCAATGCCGTGCTCGGCTCGCTGCCGCACGCCTCGAAAGAAGACCTCGACGCCGCACTCGCATCCGCTGAAAAGGGTTTCCAGCAGTGGCGCAAGGTTTCCGCATTCGAACGCTCGAAAATCCTGCGTAAGGCCGGCGAGCTCATCCGCACCCGCGCCGATGCGATCGCGACGATCCTGAGCCAGGAGCAAGGCAAAATTCTCGCCGAGGCCAAGGTGGAGGTGCAGGGTTCCGCCGACATTTGCGAGTGGTTTGCCGAGGAAGGCCGCCGCGCCTACGGCCGCATCATTCCTGCCCGCGCCGACGGCGTCCGCAACATGGTGATCCTCGAGCCGGTCGGCCCGGTCGCAGGTTTCAGCCCGTGGAACTTCCCCGTTACCCAGGCCGTGCGCAAGATCGCCGCTGCCTTGGCCGCCGGTTGCTCGATCATCGTCAAGTGCCCGGAGGAAACACCAGGCTCGCCGATCGCCATGCTCAAGTGCTTCATCGATGCAGGAGTACCCGCGGGTGTGATCAACCTGGTCTATGGCGTGCCCGCCGACATTTCGGAATACCTGATCCCGTCGCCGGTCATCCGCAAGATATCCTTCACCGGCTCGGTGCCGGTCGGCAAGCACTTGGCGGCGCTCGCTGGCATGCACATGAAGCGCGCCACGATGGAGCTCGGTGGTCACGCGCCCGTGCTGGTGTTCGATGACGCCAATCCGGAAGAAGTCGCCAACCTGACGACCGGCCTGAAGTTCCGCAATGCCGGCCAGGTTTGCATCTCGCCGACCCGCTTCTTCTTGCATGACAAAGTCTACGACAAGTTCGTCGCGCAGTTTACCGCCAACGCCAAGGGTTTGAAAGTCGGCGACGGTCTCGATCCAACGAGCACGATGGGCGCACTCGCCAATCCGCGCCGGATCAACGCCATGGAATCGATCATCATGGACGCGCAGGAAAAGGGCGCGAAGGTTGCGACCGGCGGCAAGCGCATCGGCAACCAGGGCAACTTCTTCGAGCCGACAGTCCTGACCGATGTGCCGGCGAACGCCAACATCATGACGCAGGAGCCTTTCGGCCCGGTCGCGATCATGATCCGGTTCAAGGATACCGACAAGATGCTGGCCGAGGCCAACAGCCTGCCGTTCGGCCTCGCCAGTTACGCGTTCACGCACAACGGTAAAACCGCGGCCAAGGTGGCCGACACGCTGGACCACGGCATGGTGACGATCAACCATCAAGGTTTGGCCCTGCCTGAAACACCGTTCGGCGGCGTCAAGGATTCAGGCTACGGCCATGAAGGCGGTATCGAAGGCCTCAATGCCTACATGGCCACGAAGTTCGTCAGCTACCTGGGTTGAGTCCAGCACTGCATCCGGCCGGCGCTTAGTTGCCGCCACCGCCACCGGCTCCGGCAGTGCGGGGCCGG
>JANOOW010000451.1:0-1956 GCA_031421555.1 Hyphomicrobiaceae bacterium
GTGGACTTCGATCTTGCTTCTATTCGCCGCCATGCCGGTTGGCGCCAACGCTTTCCTGTTTGCAATGCAGTACGAGCGCGCCGTCAATTCCGTTTCGGCTGCCATCGCCGTATCGACAGCCATCGCCGTGTTTTCGGTCGCCGTAATCCTGTACGTTCTGAAACAACCGGTACTTTGAGGGACGTAGGGCGATGTCGAGCGTGATAACCGTCGTAATTCCGGTATTCGCGTTGATCGCGCTCGGCTATGCGACCGGGCGGTTCGGCTATTTCTCGAGCGAAGCCATCAAGTCCCTGAACGATTTTACATTTTCGATGGCCGTTCCGGCTTTCATGTTTCGCACCATGGCGAAGCTTGAGATGGAACAGTCGCCGGTGGATCTGTGGCTGGCCTTTTTCGGTGCGGCTGCGCTCAATTGGGTGATCGCCACCATCGCTGTTTCACATGTGTTGAGACGCCCTTCGGCCGACGCACCATCGATCGCGATGAGCTCGACTTTCGGCAATGTCGTGATGCTCGGCCTTCCGATATCGGTCGCGGCATTCGGCGATCGGGCCGCGGTCCCAGCTGCGATGATCGTGTCGCTGCACACGCCGCTCCTTTTCTTCGTTGCAACGTTGCATCAAGCGCTTGTTGCCGAGCCCCGGCAAGCGTCTGCGGCGAGCGTACTGAAAGAACTCCTCGTCGAACTCGTTCGCAATCCGATCATCATGGCTATTGCGACAGGCACGTTATGGCGCCTCACCGGGCTTGGTTTGCATCCCGCGCTCGACCGCAGCTTGCTGCTGCTCGGGCAGGCGAGCGTTGCAACGGCGCTAGTCGGGCTCGGCCTCAGCTTGCTGAATTTCGAGATCAAAGGACAAGTGCCGACGCTGTCGCTGATCTTGATCTTGAAGCTTGTCGCCATGCCCGGGCTGGCGTGGCTGCTGGCCACTTACGTCTTCGACGTGTCGCCGGTCGCCGCTGCGGTATTGATACTCTTTGCGGCGATGCCGACGGGTGCCAATGCCTATCTGTTCGCAGATCGCAATCAGCGGGCGGTGAACTCAGCCTCAGGAGCAGTCGCCTTGGGTACGATCCTCGCGGTTTTAACCGCGGCCGTCATCGTGTCGCTGCTCGCAATCCGTTGATCAAGCAGCCATCGCGGAGGGCAGGCGCACTGGTGCTGCCGAATGTGCCTGCCGCGCTTCAAAGGGTGATCTGACGCTTGTCGCCATCACGCCGCCGAGCTCGATCAGTAGACTGTGCAAAGCATACTCGGCAGCGTTGATCTGCCGCGATGCCGCCGCCTGGTTTGCGATGATGTCTGTCACCCGAGACAGCGAAAGCTCGACAATCGAGGTTGCGCGTTGCCAATGCGTTTCTTTTGGCAAAACACCAGGAATGTTCGGTCTGGCCTGGCTCGATGCCGATTTTCCCGTTCGAAAAACGAACACGGCATTCCAGAACCCACTCAAGCATGTGCGGATAGTTGCCAATAGAAGTTCAATGATCGAGTTTTGCATTCTTGAATGCCGGATGATGAAGGCTGTGCCGCAGGCTGCTAACCGGTTGCTGCCGTCAGGCAACCCTTAGCAGCAGCAGGCTGATCTTATTCGCTAGAATTGACAAGCCGGAAGTCGTCAATAGATAAACTCAATTCAAGCGAAACCCACTTTTTCAAACTAGTTCCCGCAGTGAATGCCTGTTTGATTAATATTCCGTCTATTCTCTAATGCGATTTCGCGGCGAGGCGCGAGTTCCGTTGCTTCAAGATTGAATGTGGCAAAAGTGCCGAACGCTGCACCGCCGACTGTCCACTGCGCGGCGTAAATAAGGGCGATGCTGCGATCTGCGCTGCACCATTGAATCGATAATGCTCCATGATACGGTCGACGAACAACGCATCCTCCAGTTGGGGGCCCCAGCCCCTGTTATGTACAATCATCGGGCGACCCGATGGCCCAAGCTCGCTCG
>JANOOW010000452.1:0-2322 GCA_031421555.1 Hyphomicrobiaceae bacterium
TGCGCGTCACCGACCGCGGCATCGCGCACATTGCCGACACTCTGGTCATCAATCGTGCCGCGTTGTCAGCGCACGAGGCGCTGGTCGAACGCGTGGCGCGCGAAATGACGCGTGCGGGCCGCATCGCCTGGCGCACCCTGAGTTTGCGTGCGCGGCTGGGCGGCGCCAAAGAAGGCGATCCGCATCGCTGGTGTATCGCGCGGCCGGATGTTTTTTCGATCCGCAACACCAGTGTCGAGGCTTATGCGCAGCCGATCGTTCACGAAATCAAGGTGCGTCGCTCCGACCTGATTGCGGACTTGAAAAAGCCCGATAAGCGCGCTGCATACCTCGATCTGGGCGGCGAGTGCTGGTATGTTCTGGGATGCGATGCGCGCGGTCGTCTGATCGGGTCGGCGGATGAAATTCCAGTCGAATGCGGCGTGCTGATGCTGGAAGGAGAGCGGCTCGTGGTGGCGCGTGCGGCAGTGCATCGCTCGCAGGCCCGCATTCCTTTCGCGATATGGATGGCACTCGCCAAGGCGCAACCCGTGGCCGGTTTTGAAGAAGATTTGCAGGTGCTGCTGACTGACTGAGCTACCCCGTCTTTGATTTGCTACATCAGTCCTGTTTTGGTTGAATTGAGCTTTTGTCCGACCCCCTTTCCTCTGGCGCAGCAACGCCGTCACCACAAGCGTTCGATCTGACGGTGTCCGTCAAGTCGCTGTGCGCCTTCGCAGCGAAGACCGGCGACCTTGATTTGCGATTTGCTCCCGCGCCCAGCGCGCAACAAGGGATCGTCGGCCATCAACTTGTTCAATCGCGGCGCGGGCCGGGCTTTCAGGGCGAAGTTTCCCTGTCTTCCACTTTCGGCGGCCTGCGCGTTCGGGGTCGTGCCGACGGTTTCGATCTGGACCTCGGCCGAGTCGAAGAGATAAAAACGTTTCGCGGTGAATTCGACGCGATCAAGGGCAACCAACGCGCGTTGCACTGGGCTCAGGCTCGCACCTATGCCGCCATGCTGTGCGAGAAACATTCGATGCCCCACATTACCGTTGCGCTTGTCTACCTAGACATTCACAGCGGCGACGAAACCGCGATCGAGGAGCAACGCAGCCGAGCCGACTTGCAGCATGAATTCGAAACGCTCTGCGGGCGATTCATGGTGTGGGCGAGGCAGGAGTCCTTGCATCGCGCTGCGTTGGCGCGTGGCTTGTCGTCGCTAGTCTTTCCGCATGCCGGCTTTCGACCGGGCCAGCGGGAACTGGCAGAAGGCGTGTACCGCGCAGCCGCCTCCGAGCGCTGCCTGATCGCGCAGGCACCGACCGGCATAGGCAAAACCGTCGCAACGCTTTTCCCGCTGCTGAAAGGCTGGGCGGCGCATCGCACCGACAAGCTCTTTTTCCTCACCGCCAAAACCTCTGGCCGAGCAGTGGCGCTCGATGCGTTGCATTTGCTGCGAAAAAACTGTTCCACGTTGCGCGTACTCGAACTTGCTGCGCGAGAAAAAGTTTGCGAGTACCCGGGCCGCGCCTGTAACGGCGACGCATGCCCATTAGCGGCTGGCTTTTACGATCGATTGCCGGCGGCACGCAGCGAGGCGATCGGTCAGACCTGGCTTAACCGCGAAGCCGTGCGCAACGTCGCTGCGGCGCACCGCGTCTGTCCGTACTTTCTCGCGCAGGAGCTTGTGCGCTGGAGCGATGTCGTGGTCGCCGACTACAACTATTACTTCGACGGGAGCGCCTTCCTGTACGCGCTGATGATCGACGAAGAGTGGCGTGCCGCGGTGCTGGTCGACGAGGCGCACAACCTCATCGAGCGGGCGCGCAGCATGTACTCAGCCGAGCTCGACAGCACCGCGCTCGCCGTTGCGATGCGCGTGGCGCCTCGGAATATCAAGCAGGCGCTCAACAAGCTGGAGCGCGAATGGGATTCGCTGCAGCTGGCGCAGCGCAGTGATGTGCTGAGTGCTTACGCTATTCGCGACGAGATCCCCGAGCGGCTGCACCGCGTGCTGCAAGAAGCGATCGGCACCATCTCTGATTACTTTGCAGACCATCCTGCAGAAGCGAATGGCCCCATGCAGCCGTTCTTCTTCGACATGCTTCGTTTTGTCCGTCTGTCCGACGAGTTTGGCGAGCATTCCGTTCTTGAAAGTACGGTCGATGTCGATCCGGACGGCCCGCGAGGCCTTGCTATACGCAACCTCATTCCGGCCCATTTTTTGAAGCCGAGGTTCGAACGCGCGCTTTCAGTCGCCTGCTTCTCTGGAACGATTGCACCTTTTGCGTTCTATCGAGACACGCTCGGCATGCCGCACCACACCGCCCAAATCGATGT
>JANOOW010000453.1:0-4214 GCA_031421555.1 Hyphomicrobiaceae bacterium
CCTCGCCTCGTCAGGAGTCTTCAATTTTGCAGATGTTGAGTTTTTCGACAACACGAAGGAAATCGGACGGCCTGCCATCTGTGTAAGCGGGCTATCTTGAGTCCCTCGCGAAAAACACCATAAACCGACACGGGACCGAGCTTTTCCCCAATAACCGTGCGCCGTTCGCGCGGCTGGTAACATACTTGCCAAGCCTTGGCCAGCGTGTTCGCAAAGTAGTGTTGTAGGTCGGAGTATTTTAGATTTTTCTTGGATTTCAGGTACTAATGTTATGGTGATCACGAACTAGATCATCACCATGCCGCCGTTCACATGTAGCGTCTGACCTGTCATATAGCCAGCCTCTGTGCTGGCGAGATAAACCACTGCTGCTGCGATGTCCGCTGGCGTGCCGAATTTCTGCGCTGGAATGGCTTCCTTGATGGCCGCCGTCTGTTTTTCGTTGAGCGCCTCCGTCATCGGCGTCGAGATAAACCCAGGCGCGATGCAGTTGGCGGTTATGCCCCGCGACGCGATCTCGCGGGCAAGTGACTTGGTCATGCCGATCATGCCGGCCTTGGACGCTGCGTAGTTGGCCTGCCCTGGGTTGCCGATGATTCCTGAAACGGATGAGATATTGATGATGCGGCCATAGCCGGTCTTGCCGCGCATCATCGCCCGCGTTGCGGCCCGCATCAGCATGAATGTCGAAGTGAGGTTGACGGCGATGACGTCGTCCCACTGCTCATCCTTCATCACCATGAACAGGTTGTCCTTGGTTAGCCCAGCGTTGTTGACGAGAATGTCGAGCCGGCCGAGTTTCTTCGTGGCATCGTCGATCAGCGTCGTGACCTGCGCCTTGTTCGCCAAATCGCAGGGCACGACATGGACGCGCTCCTTGAGTTCCCCCGCGAGTGCCTCCAGCTTGCCGGCCTGGCGCCCCGAGATCGCGACCGTTGCACCACGCGCATGCAGCGCCCGCGCAATCTCCCCCCCGATGCCACCGGTAGCGCCGGTGACGAGTGCATTTTTGCCGGTTAGATCGAACATCTCGTATCTCCTTGGCCGCAACGCGGCAAACTTACGCCCCCAATGCTGCGACAAACACATCCACATCCGCCGCGGTGCCAACGGGCAGGGCTTTGGCGTCTTTGTTGATGCGTTTCACGAGGCCGGACAACACCTTACCCGACCCGACCTCGTAAAAATTGGTGATCCCGGCGCCGAGCATCGTCTCGACGCACTCACGCCAGCGAACGGTGCCAGTCACCTGTTCGATCAAACGCTGGCGAATATCGGCTGGATCGCTGATTGGCTGCGCAAGTACGTTCGCCACCACCGGCACCGACGGCTTGTTGATCGTAACCTTTGATAACGCTTCCGCCATCGCATAGGCTGCTGGCTTCATCAGCGCGCAATGGAACGGAGCGCTGACCGGCAGCGGGATCGCACGACGCAGGCCATGCGCCTTGCCAACCTCTGCGACGCGGTCGATCGCAGCCTTTGAACCAGAAAGAACGATCTGCGTCGGATCGTTGTCGTTGGCGATGTCGCAAACGTCGCCCTGGGCGGCATCGGCGGCTATCTTGCGCGCAACATCGAGGCTGACACCGAGCAATGCCACCATCGCACCCTGCCCAACTGGAACCGCTTTTTGCATGGCTTGGCCGCGCAGCTTCAGCAGGCGCGCCGCATCGGCGAGCGAGAACGCGCCGGTGGCTGCAAGTGCCGAGTACTCGCCGAGCGAATGACCGGCGACGAGGTGTACCGACTTAGCGACATCGAGGCCCTTCTCGCGCTCGAGAACGCGGATCACCGCCATCGAAACGGCCATTAGCGCCGGCTGGGCATTCTCGGTCAGCGTCAGCGTTTCCTTCGGACCGCCCCACATGATCGCCGAAAGCTTCTGGTTCAGTGCCGCGTCGACTTCGTCGAAAACCTCACGCGCCGCTTGGAAATTTTGCGCTAGATCGCGGCCCATGCCGATATCCTGGCTGCCCTGACCGGGAAAGATGAAAGCTGTCGCCATCGGTGCGCAATATCCCGAAAACTAGTTGTTTCCCGCGCTTAAGCACCGTGCTTGCGGGTGTCAAGCGTAGCGTGGAACGGGTTGATTGCGTGCAGCCTTGGCGTTTTTATGGTAGGTTCCCACAAAACTGGAGCGCAGGATGCGATCGCGGCTAAAACTCGAAGAACCGCTGACCATCGAGGAATTCATCGAATTCAGGTGATCGTCGGCAACATGCTGCGTCATTTGCTCAATTGGAAAGACGCACAAAATGCGCCTTGGTTTGCCATGATTGGGATCGGAACCCGCGTGCCGATCTCGACGAATAGCCTGCCGCAACCCGATCTTTTGGTAAAAGAGAATGCACTGAGCGGCACTTCGCTGACCGACGATGCACTAGTACTGGTGGAGGTGTTGTCCCGTTCTAACACCAAGGCCGATCAGGCGTGGCGTAAGCGGGTCTACGCAAGCGTGCCCAACTGCCAGCATTATGTGACCATCAAGCAAGCGAAGGTCGCCGTTACGCGCTTCGACCGATCAAGCGGTTGGACCGGCGTCGAATTGAATGGTTTGGAACAGCGGCTCGACCTTCCAGCGCTAGGCACTGGCGTGTCGATGGTACTTGCCGACATCTACCGTTGGACGCCACTGGAGCAAGTTCGATAGCGTCCAAACCCTTGCACCAGCCCTCGATCTCTGTATAACCCGCCTCGTGATCCGCTCCGGTTGGGGGCTGAACGAGAGGTTGTGTGTGCTCGGCTTCGAGCGCTAGCAATTGGGAGCGATCCCAACTCTCCGTGTCTCCGCTCTTCACGGGTCGTGCTTTTGGGCCATTCTCCGGTCCGAAAGAGGCTTTGCGCCGGAGCGACAGTAACAACAGAGAAAGGCCAACAGCATGCCGCTATACGAGCATGTCTTCCTGGCGCGCCAGGATATTTCGACCCCGCAGGTCGAAGCGCTGACGAAAGAATACACGACCGTTATCGAAGAAGGTGGCGGCAAGATCTCCAAGTCCGAATACTGGGGCCTGCGCTCGCTCGCCTACAAGATCAAGAAGAGCCGCAAGGCGCACTACTCGCTGCTCAACATTGAAGCACCGCCAGCCGCGGTTGCGGAAATGGAGCGGCGCATGGGTATCTCGACAGACGTCTTGCGCTGGTTGACCGTCAAGGTCGAAGCGCACGAGGCCGAGCCATCCATCCAAATGCGCAAGGGCGACCGCGAAGAACGTGGCGACCGCGGCGGTCCAGGTGGTGATCGTGGTGGTTTCCGTGGCGGCGCCGGTGGTGATCGCGGCGGCTTCCGTGGCGGCGCTGGCGGCGGCGGTGGTGGAGGTTTCCGCGGCGCCGGTGCAGGCGGTGGTGCCGGTGGCGGCTATCGTGGTACCCGTGAAGGTGGTGCGGGTGCTGGCGCAGGTGGCGCCGAAGGTGCTTCGACGTTCCGTCCCCGGCCTCCCCGTGAAGGTGGCGATGATCGTCCCCGCACACCTCGTCCGCCTCGCGATGGCGGCTCCAACACCGGCTCGGAGGGCTGAACCATGGCTGACGAAATCCAACAGATCCCAGCGCGCCGTCCGTTCCATCGCCGGCGCAAGACCTGCCCGTTCTCTGGCGATAACGCGCCGAAGATCGACTACAAGGATGTTCGCACACTGGGCCGCTACGTGTCCGAACGCGGCAAGATCGTTCCCAGCCGCATCACGGCCGTATCGGCAAAGAAGCAGCGTGAGTTGTCACGCGCGATCAAGCGTTGCCGGTTCCTCGGGCTCCTGCCCTACGTTTTGCAATAAGGAGAATTGAAACATGGAAATCATTCTTCTTGAGCGCGTCGCCAAGCTGGGGCGCTTTGGGCCAGGTCGTAAAGGTAAAGGACGGGTTTGCCCGTAACTTCGTGCTGCGCCGTGGCAAGGCGCTGCGCGCCACCGAAGCCAACCGGGCAAAGTTCGAAACCCAGCGCGCCGTGCTGGAAGCAAAAAATGCCGAGCGCCGCAAGGGCGCCCAGGCCGAGGCCCAGGGCCTTGATGGCAAGTCATTCGTCATCATCCGCCAAGCCGGTGAATCGGGCCAGCTCTACGGCTCCGTTTCGCCCCGCGATATCGCCGAAGCCGCATCGACCTCCGGTGTGGCCGTGGAGCGCAGCCACGTGCTGCTCGATACGCCGATCAAGACCATTGGCCTGTACACGGTAACGGTTGCGCCCCATCCGGAAGTGGAAGTGAAGATCACCA
>JANOOW010000454.1:0-2633 GCA_031421555.1 Hyphomicrobiaceae bacterium
TGTACCAGGAACTATCCGCCTCGCGCAGCACGCCCATTTCTGGCAGGCCCTTGCGCTGGCGCTCAACGATCGCTGGATGCGGTTCGGTCACGATATACTGGTGCTCGACCGGGATCACCGGCACGTCGAGGCCTAGCATCCGGCCGGTTTGCCGGGCGAAGTTACCGGTCGCCGAGACGACGTGCTCACAGGTGATCGTGCCCTTGTCCGTCGCCACTTCCCACTCACCTGAACGGCTTCGCTTGATGGCGGTGACCGTCGTGTGGCGATGGATTTCCGCACCTTTCGCACGCGCGCCTTTGGCAAGCGCCTGGGTTAGATCAGCTGGTTGTATGTAACCGTCGTCAGGATGCTGGATCGCGCCAAGAATGCCATCCGTGTTCACCAGCGGCCAGAATTCCTTCACCTGCGCCGGCGTCAGCAGGTTGACCTTGACGCCGATCGTCTCGGCGATGCCCTTGTAATAGAAGAACTCGTCCATGCGGTCGGACGTGCGTGCGAGGCGGATGTTGGAGACCTGCTTCAACCCAACCGGTTGTCCCGTTTCCGCTTCGAGCGACTTGTAGAGGGCCACCGAGTACTTGTGGATCTGGCCGACCGAGTAGGACAGATTGAACAGCGGCAGCAAGCCCGCCGCATGCCACGTCGACCCCGACGTCAGTTCGCGGCGCTCGATCAGAACGCAGTCGCTCCAGCCCTTTTTCGCCAGATGATACAGCGTTGAGACGCCCACTACGCCCCCTCCGATAACGACGACACGCGCGTGGCTCTTCATGATCGATCAACCCTTGATGTCTGTGCCGAAACCATCCCGGGGTGGCCGTTGATTGTCTAGCGGCGAGGCGACTGCGTCTACCGCATCGGCGACCCGCTCAGCGAAACGCGTCGATACGCAGTGTTCCTCTGATGCCGAAACGAAGAAAGAGCATCTCGAAGCCCGGAGCATTTTATTCGGCCGGTTTAAGCCATTCGAAACCTTGCCGCACTTTAATAGGAGCTTCGATTTGCCTGTCAGTAGGCGTACTTGCGAGTGCCATGTCCAGCCTCTTGATCTTCGACGATTTGGGTAATCTTTGGGATGGCGGTTCAGCCCGCCTGCGGGCTTCCTTCGGCGCCAATCAAGCGCACGACGAATTCTCGGCCTACGTCGTCAAGAACATGGGTTTCATCGCCATCAACATATACGGACGCTCGTGCGAGATCAGGTTGCGGCCAAGCCTCGTAAAGCCATCCGCCTTCATAGGCCTACGCGCGTGGCTCGCCGGCCGGACGTTCGATCGCGTCGTCACCGTGCACTTCGATGCCGATTGGGTCTACGGTTTGCATGCGAATAGGCAAGTGGCCCTTGACCGGCTGGAGCAAGTTCTGGCGAAGACGCAGGCGCCGCGCCCCGGCGACTACCTGATGCGCCCGATTGCTGCCGCAGACCTGCCGCGCACGACGCCGCAACATCAAGCACTTCACTCGCTGATCGAGAACTGGCCGGCTCTTTCGCAGTCAGTACACCGCGATGGGTTGTGGAACATCATCAAGCAGTCGTTGCGCGGGCGCTATCACATCATAGATGCCAACGACGGTAGCGACGACATGACCTTTCGCGAGATCGGTTCAGGCTTTGTGAGTTACTCCGCCGATTGGGTGACGCGCGCAGTCGGTAATTCGATCTCGCAGCAGGAAGATCAAAGTTACGGGCAGTGGATTTCTCAGACGTACCGAAAGGCTTTGAAGGATGGGCAACCGTTGGTTTGTGATGTCGATACCATCATGAACACGCCGACGCTGGGTCGCGCCCGCCTCCGCTATAAGAGGGTGCTCCTACCCGCGCGAAGCCCAAACGGCGGCATGTGGTTGCTGAATAGCTCGATCATTGACACGACGATCGATCTGCGGGCCGAGTTCCTCGATAAAAGTGCTTAGATCCTGAAGCATTTCCCCGGTCCGCATGCTCAGCAACGCACATCGGACGGTGCCCGTGCGGGTCTCCTGCAACGTCAGATCCCAGTTGATTTCAGTATAGCCGCATCGAGCCGCGACGCCGCATTCGGCCAGCTTCTCGGCCATGATTGTCACCGTTACGTCCGTGAACCATCGCGTGAAGGCATAGGCACGCGATATCCGGGGCAGCACCGCCGTCAGCAATCGGCCGCGGTACTCGGGATGAAACCAAACGCCGCCCGAGAAGCAGACCCGGCCGGCAATCGAAGCTGCGGCAGGCGTTGTAATTCGAATGCATTCGTTCGCAAGCTTTTGGCGCTGTGGATCGGGATAGAACAGGCGCAAGCTTGCCGCTTCGGCGGCAAAGTTCGTATTCGACCAGTTGTAGAGCCGCGCTGCCTGGGTCGCGACCACGTCGCCAGACGAATCGCGCCCAATGATCGCGACAATGTTGTTATCGTCCAGCGCACCGTAGGCGGGATCGAAGATCGGCAGAAGGGGCCGCCAAGTGTCGCTGTTCTGCTTATTGATCTTCACCAAATCCTGTGCCGTCCCGAACGACAAATGCACCCCCAGGTCGCGCGCTGCAGCATCCGCCTGCAAAAAGAACCTGCCGAGCAGACCGGTGGGACCATAGTCGAGCGTGATGCCATCCAGCAGCGAGCGTCCGGCAAGGTCTCCAGCCGCGCGCGGTAGCG
>JANOOW010000455.1:0-1964 GCA_031421555.1 Hyphomicrobiaceae bacterium
TATCCACACGAGCCGCGCCGCGACTGGCAAGGCGCAATGGCGACGATTGCAGCGCTATGCCTGAAGCACAAGGTCGAGTTGCTCTCGATCGGCAACGGCACCGCTAGCCGCGAAACCGATAAGCTCGCCACCGAAGTGATCAGCAAGATGCCGCAACTCAAACTTACCAAGGTGATGGTGAGCGAGGCGGGCGCGTCGGTCTATTCGGCATCCGAGTTCGCCGCCAAGGAGTTCCCGGATCTCGACGTGTCGATCCGTGGCGCGGTGTCGATCGCACGCCGCCTGCAGGACCCACTCGCCGAACTCGTGAAGATCGAACCGAAGGCGATCGGCGTCGGCCAATACCAGCACGATGTAGATCAGACCGGCCTTGCCCGTTCGCTGGATGCGGCGGTGGAAGACTGCGTCAACTCGGTCGGTGTCGATGTGAACACGGCTTCCGCGCCGTTGCTGTCTCGCGTTGCCGGCCTGAACGCCACGCTTGGCGCCAACATCGTTGCCCACCGCGACGAGAATGGTCCGTTCAAGACGCGCGCCGCCATCAAGAAGGTCGCCCGCATGGGACCGAAGACGTTCGAGCAGGCGGCGGGCTTTCTGCGCATCATGAACGGCAAGAACCCGCTCGACGGCTCGGCGGTGCATCCCGAGGCCTATCCGCTGGTCGAGAAGATTTCCGAGGTCACCAAGCGGCCGTTGAAGGACATGATCGGCGATCGCGCGTTCCTCAAATCGTTGCAGCCGAAGCAGTTCGCCGATGCGACGTTCGGTGTGCCGACAATTACTGACATTCTGGTCGAACTCGAGAAGCCAGGCCGCGATCCGCGCCCCGAGTTCAAAACCGCAACCTTCCAGGACGGCGTCGAGAAGATTTCGGACTTGCGCGTCGGCATGCAGCTCGAGGGCGTGGTCACCAACGTGGCCGCGTTCGGCGCTTTCGTCGATGTCGGCGTGCATCAAGATGGCCTCGTGCACATTTCTGAGCTATCCGATACGTTCGTGAAAGACCCGCGCGAGGTCGTCAAGGCCGGCGACGTGGTGAAGGTGCGCGTCAAGGAAATCGACGCCGGCCGCAAGCGCATTGCGCTGACGATGAAATCGGGGGCGATACAAGCTGGCGCCGCCGCTCCCCGCCCCGCGTCGCAAGCTGGCCATCGCCCGGGCGCGCCGATCCCGAAGCAGCCGGAGCCCGCCGGTGAAAGCGCCTTCGCCGCCGCGCTGAAGCGCGCGCAACAGGGCAAGGTGTGAGTGGCGCAAGTGTCACTAATGGGCACAAAGGGCTATTCGCCGGTCACTACTCGGGATGTGATCTTCCAGCAAATAGCGTAATCATCGCCTGATGATATCGATGAGAGCCAACTTTATCGCGAGCCTGCACGGTTTTGCAATTGCATTGACCGCCATGGCCACGTCAACCGCCGCCGTGGCGCAGTCGCCGTTCATCTATGAAGCCAAGTTCGGCGTGCTTTATCACGACGTGCCGCATCTATGGAGCGGCTTCCGGCTGGAAAACGGGATCGACATCAACGGTGAGCTGATCTTAGCCCCGGCATTGCCGTTCCTCGGCGGCGCGATCCGTCCGGCGATTGGCGGCAGCGTCAATACGGATGGGCACACCAGCAAGGGCTACATCGATGCGCGCTGGCAGATCGATACGGCATCCGGCTTCTATTTCGGCCTCGGTCTCGGCGTTGCCGTGCACGACGGGCACATAAATCCGGATGCGCTTGATCGCAAGGCACTGGGCAGCCGCGCGCTGTTTCACATCCCGGCTGAACTTGGCTTCCGTTTCGACCATCACAACAGCATTTCGGTCTATTTTGATCACATGTCGAACGGCTACACGCAGAAGTACAACGAGGGCCTCGATACCCTCGGTGTGCGCTACGGTTACCGGTTCTAGTTTAGGCGGCGACGAGCGTCGCCAAGTACCGGCTTTGATGGACATTCTCCGAGTCTATGTGTAT
>JANOOW010000456.1:0-8384 GCA_031421555.1 Hyphomicrobiaceae bacterium
GTAGAGGTCCTCGCGGAACTTGCCGTCTTTGACCTGCTGGATCATGTCGCGGTTGGTCGCCGAGATCAGCCGGAAGTTGACCTTCACCGGTTTTTTGGAACCGACCGGGTCGATCTCGCCTTCCTGCAGCGCGCGCAGCAATTTCACCTGTGCTTCGAGCGGTAGTTCGCCGACTTCGTCGAGGAACAGAGTACCGCCGTCGGCTTCCTGGAAGCGGCCGATGCGCTTGTCCGTGGCGCCGGTGAAAGATCCCTTCTCGTGGCCGAACAAGATGCTTTCCACGAGATTCTCGGGGATTGCGCCGCAGTTGACGACGACGAATGGTTTGCCCGAGCGCTCGCTCTCGCCCTGAATGGCCCTTGCGATCAGCTCCTTGCCGACGCCGCTTTCACCTTCGATCAGTACCGGAATGTTCGACGCCGCGGCGCGCTTGCCGAGCGAGATCACCCGGGCCATGCCGTCGCCTTGGACGATCAAGTCGCCGAAGGTCAGCGTGCCCTCGACTTTCTTCTTGATGCGCACGATTTCGACAGCCAGCGCCTCGATCTTCAAGGCGGTCCGCATCGAGACTTCAAGCCGCTCGGGGCTTGCCGGCTTGATGACGAAGTCGGCTGCACCAGCACGCATCGCCTGGATCGCGGTGTCGATCGAGCCGTGCGCGGTCTGCACGATAATGGGGGGAACGCCTGGCTGCGAGGCGACGCGACCCAGCACGCCCATGCCATCGAGGCCGGACATCACAAGATCAAGGAGGACGAGGGAGATCGACGACCGCTCGGGGCCTTCGAGAATTTCGACGGCTTGCTCGCCGGTCGAAGCCGTGCGGACATCGTAGCCCAGCCGCTTGACGGTCTCTTCCAAAAGGCGACGCTGTACGGGATCGTCATCGACGACAAGAACGCGCTTGGTCATGGTGTACTCGGGGACTGACGCAACAACGTGTGCCGGGCCGAGACATAGGGTGGACCGTTTGATCCATTTCCGTACACTCAGTGATCGGCAACTCACTCAACAGGATCGAGATTGCCCGACAAGCGTGAACGAAGGGTTTAGAAAAGTGACGCCGCTGTCGCGATTTGGGATGTGCGATGGCGGGATATCTGCATGATTTCAGGAGGCTGTCAGCCTAAAGTCAGCCGATCTATAAGACTATCGTCTGTTGTTACCGAGCGAAGTCCGAGCTTAATCAATGCTGAGGCGCAGCAGATATTGGCGATTTCACGTAGTTTTCGTGATCGCGATGCTGGCTGTCGTTTCGCCAACCGTTTCCGCCTTTGCCAGCGGCGGTGGGGGCGGTGGCGGAGGTGGAGGCGGCGGTGATGGTGGCGGCGGCAGCGGGAGCGGTGGCTCGGGCGGGTCCGGGTCTGGCGGGTCGGGATCCTCCGGTGGGTCTGGATCCTCTGGCTCAGGCTCTTCGGGTTCATCCGGCTCGAGTAGCTCTGGATCTGGCCACTCTGGTTCAGGCCATTCCGGCTCGAGCGGACGCGGCGAAGGTGGCCGGGGGGTTGGGCACGGCCGGTCTGGCCGTGGCTCGCCAGAAGGCTACGGCAAGTCGCAGTCCGACATCATGTCGCGCGCGGAAGCCCGGGTTCCGGGCGACGTTGTCGGGCTGCAATTCGATGGCTCCGGCGACACACCCCTTTACCGCGTTCGCATCATCGATACGAAAGGCCGATTAATTAGGTTGCGCATCAATGCCCGGACGGGTGAGGTTCTAAGCATCGAGGGTAAGTGATGAAGATCCTGGTCGTCGAAGATGAAGAGTTGATCCGCCGCGACATCGTTGGCGCGCTGACGTCCGCCAGCTTTGTCGTCGACGCCGTCGATAATGGCAACGATGCCTGGTTCCGCGGCGATACCGAAGACTACGATGCTGCGATCCTCGATCTCGGTTTGCCCATGCTCGACGGTCTATCCGTGCTGAAACGCTGGCGCAGCGCTGGGCGCTCGATGCCCGTGATAATCCTGACAGCACGGGGCACGTGGCGCGAGCGGGTCGAGGGCATCGATTCCGGTGCCGATGACTATCTGCCGAAACCGTTCGAAATGGACGAGCTGCTATCACGCCTGCATGCCATCATCCGCCGTGCGGCTGGCCATGCGGCACCGGTGATCGAACTGGGGCCGCTCACGATCGACACCCGGCACATGCGCGTTTGCGTCAACGGTGCAGCAGTTGCTCTGACGCCGCTTGAGTTCCGCCTGCTGAGTTACCTGGCGATGAAACCGGGCCGCGCTGTTTCGCAAATCGAATTGACCGAACATCTTTATGCGCAAAACTTCGAGCGCGACAGCAATGCGATCGAGGTTCTCGTCGGTCGCCTTCGACGCAAAATGAGGGTCGATGTCATCCAGACCCGAAGGGGCTTCGGCTACATGCTGAAGGATGCGAGATCGAACCCGCAGACTATAGCAGCGCGGCCATGAAACTTACCTCCCTGCGCATGCGCCTGCTCGTTTCTGCAGCCCTCTCCATTGTTGTGGCGTTGACGCTGGCGGGCCTGTCGCTAGGCAAGATCTTCAGCCACCACGTCGAGACGCGGATCGAAAGCGAACTCGATAATCACTTGCGCCAGATCACAGCGCTGGTGGAGCTGGATGGCGAGGGCGCAATCACTGTCTCCGGGTCCTTACCCGATCCACGCTTCGAGTTACCGTTCAGCGGGCTGTACTGGCAAGTGCAAGAGAACGGCAAGGTGGTAGCCGCGTCTCCATCGCTCGGGGATGAGCGGCTCGATCTCTTGAAAGCTACGGCGTCTGCCGGCAGCAAACCTATCTGCGTAGACGTGCCAGGGCCTCGCGGCCGCGAGATCGCGCTCGTCGTGCGCGACGTCACAGTGAACTTCAACGGGCAGGATCACAACTTACGGCTTGCCGCCGCGATCGACCACTCCGAGATCGATAACACGGTCACCGCGCTAAGACTGGACCTTGCGATCTCGCTGGGAGTGCTTGCCGTGTGTCTTATCGCGGCGGCATGGGCACAAGTGACGGTCGGCCTGAAGCCGCTGCAGTTTTTGCGGGAGCGTCTTGCTGCGGTGCGAACCGGACAAGAGAACCGGCTCGTTGGCTCATTTCCCGACGAGGTGACGCCGCTCGTCATCGATCTCAATGCAATGATCGACAGTCAGGAGCGATCAATCGTGAAAGCACGCTCCCGCGCTGGCGACCTCGCGCATGGTTTGAAAACGCCGCTCACGGCGCTGAATTCGATCGCGCGCGACCTCGCTCGAAAGGGCGACCTCGAAGTGGCGCGAGAGATTTCCAACCTGGCCAACCGGATGCAGAACCATGTCGGCCGCGAGATTGCGCGCACGCAAATTGCCGGCCAGCGACAGCAAACTACGCTGGTGTTGTTGCGCCCGGGCGTGACGCAACTGGTCAGGACATTGCAGCGGGCACCGCGCGGCCGCGACATCGAATGGACAATCGACATCGACGATTTCGCGAGCATCGCACTCGATCGCAACGACCTGCACGAGCTGCTCGGAAGTTTGCTGGAAAACGCGTTGAAGTGGGCGGGTACTCGCGTCGTCATCCGGGCGCGCGGCATGCCTTGCCGGGAGCTGGTCATCGAGGACGATGGACCCGGCGTTCCCGAGGCGCAATTCGACACCATCATGCAGCGCGGCGCGAGTATGAGCGGCGCGCACGACAGCGCCGGCCTCGGGCTTGCGATCGCTGGTGATATTGCCGACGCCTACGGCTATCAGCTGGTGCTGTTCCGCTCGGGCTTCGGCGGGTTCGGCGTCAAGCTGCTCATGCACCAGAGCCCGGCTGTGCTGGTGCCGCCGATGATTGCGCAAGCGGCCGAGTAAGCGCCTCCGAAGCATTGGCGCTCAGAAGTTTGCCGACGTTACTTTGGTAACAATCGGGGGCCGTCCGATACGAAGGTCAATTGCGCTGCCGTTTCGATTGAGCCAGGACGAAGCGCTCTTACCGATGCGATCGCATCGTGCGGCGCATACCCCATCTCGACCAACAGTTTTGCGACGACGCTACCGGTCCGGCCGAGGCCAGCGGCGCAATGAAACAAGACACGCCCGTTACGTGACAGCGCAGCCACGACATCCGGCGCTGCCTGCTGCCAAGCACGCACTGTTTGTTCATCGGGCGTCGAATAATCGGCGATCGGCACATGGTGCCAGCGAAAGCTTCGACCCTGCATCGCCGACGCCAAATTGGGCACACCGTACGTCGCGAATTCTGCGGTCTCAATCAGCGTAACCACGACATCTGCTTGCCAACCCTCGATCGCCGCCAGATCACGGTCGAGATCGCGCTGCCAACGGTGGCCAGCGCTGTCCAGCCCACGACGGCCTGGGCAGTGCGTCAACCCGATCACGCCGCCGATGGGTGGAACAAGGCTGTCGATATGGAGGCGAGGGCAGCTCATTACTGACCCTCTTTCCGGCCCTATGCGGCCGCTGCCATTTCGTACGTCTCGGTTGCCTTCAGCCATTTCTCCTCGGAATCGGCGAGCAACTTCGTCAGGATGCCACGCTCGATCGATAGCTTCTGTGCGCGCGCCGGATCACGTTTATACAACCCGGCATCGCCCAGTTGCGTATCGAGTGCCGCGATGTCCTTGTTGAATTGCGCCATCTGCTTCTCAGCCGCAACGATGGCCTTCTTCAGCGGTGCAAGATCGCTGCGCCGGTTGGCAGCCGTTCGCCGCTGCTCGGCTTTGTCGGCCTTGGCATCTATGCCGTTGGCCTTGGCTTTACCTTTACCGCCGCGTTCAGACAGCAGCAGATCGCGATACGTATCCATATCGCCATCGTAATCCTTGACCGTGCCGTCGCGCACGATCCATAGCCGATCGGCCGAGGCTTCGATCAAATGCCGGTCGTGGCTGATCAGGACGACGGCGCCCTCGAACTCGTTGAGGGCATGGATCAGTGCTTCGCGGCTATCGACGTCGAGATGGTTCGTCGGCTCGTCGAGGATGAGCAGGTGAGGGCCCTTGTAGGCGGTGAGCATGAACAGCAGCCGCGCCTTTTCGCCGCCGGACAGATCGTCGGCCTTGGTCAGGAACTTGTTTACGCCGAAGCCGTATTGGCCGAGCTTGGCGCGCTTTTGTGCTTCCGTCGCCTCAGGCATCATCTCCTGGATGTAATCGTACGGCGTCTTGTCCGACGACACTTCATCGAGCTGGTGTTGAGCAAAATAGCCGACGTCGATCTTTTTGGTGCCAAACACCGCACCCGCGAGCGGCTCCAGTTTACCCGCTATCAGCTTGGCGAACGTCGACTTTCCATTGCCGTTCTGCCCAAGCAGCGCGATCCGGTCGTCATGGTCGATGCGCAGATCGAGGTTGCGCAGAACCGGCTTGTCCGGGCTGTAGCCAGCGACCGCGCCCTCGATGCGGATGAGCGGGCTGGCGATCTGCTTCTGCGCTTTCGGGAAATTGAACGGGATCACGCGATCTTCCGTCTGCTCGGCGATCGGCTTCATGCGCGCCAGCGCCTTCACCCGGCTCTGCGCTTGCTTGGCCTTGCTCGCCTTCGCCTTGAACCGGTCGATGAAACTCTGGATGTGCGCGCGCTCGTCTTCCTGCTTCTTGCGCATCTTGCCTTCGAGCCGCTGCTTCTCGCGGCGTGCCTCCTCGAAGTCGTCGTAGCCGCCGGCGTACAACGTCAGCTTGCCGCGATCGAGATGCAGGATGGCATTGACCGACCGGTTGAGCAGATCGCGATCGTGGCTCACGATCAACACTGTGTGCGGATAGTTTGTCAGATAATTCTCGAGCCACATCGTACCTTCGAGATCGAGGTAGTTGGTCGGCTCGTCGAGGAGGAGCAATTCGGGCTCCATGAACAGCACGGCGCCGAGGGCCAGGCGCATACGCCAACCGCCGGAGAACTCGCGACAGCCGCGCTGCTGCGCGTCCTCGTCAAAGCCCAGGCCCGACAGAATCCTCGCAGCGCGTGCCGGTGCCGCGTGAGCGCCCATGTCCGATAGGCGGATCTGGATGTCGGAGATGCGCCCCGGATCGGTCGCGGTTTCGGCTTCGGCAAGCAGCGTTTCGCGCTCGGCGTCGGCCGACAGCACCCAGTCGATCAGCGAGATGTCGCCGCCCGGCGCTTCCTGCGCGACATAGCCGAGGCGCGTCGTCTTCGGCCAGCTGACGGCACCGTCATCGGGCGCAATTTCGCCGGTGATCAGGCGCAACAGCGTGGTCTTGCCGGCCCCGTTCCGGCCGACGAGGCCGACCTTGTGGCCGGCGGGGATGCCTGCGGTGGCACCTTCGAAAATCGGGCGACCTTCGATGCGATAGGTCAATTCATTGATGTGTAGCATGGTGCGATGCAATAGCCGCTTCGCACGGGGTTGTCACCGGGGCGCTTTGGCACTGGCAGTTCGACCGATAATCAGGCTTACCCCGCCACCACCGGACGCAGGCTTTCGACCAGCAATCGTAGCTGCGCCGCCGGGTCCTTTATCGAGATTTGCGCGGTAAACCAGTCTTGAACCATTTTGCATACCTGCTGCGGAGAGGCACGGCCGAGGGCGCGCGGATCGGAGAACGTCTGCAGGTCGGCCTGTGACCAGCCGCGGGCCGTCAACTCGGCAGCAAGCGCATCGTAATCGGTCTTACGTGGCGGCAGGTAACTCTGCGGCGACTTGCGACCGTCGGAGATCGCTTCGAAAACGGCGATCACCTGCTTCTGCAGCGGTTCGTTGGTGCCCTGTTTCTGCAACATTTCCAGCACCGCGGGATAGGTCTCGCCTTGCGATATGAAACCGTAACAGATGTCGACGTTCTGCTTGGCAAGCGCTTGCAAGTTGTCGACGAAGGCCGCCGCCACAAAGCGCAATCGATCGGGGCTTGCGGTCAGAGCCTGGTCGGCGTGCTTGCGCCTGAGTGCGACGACGGCTTCCGCCAAATGTTTGGCGATGACGGTATCCCCGCGTTTCTCGGCAGAGAGCTTGGCAGTTTCGCTCACCCGGTCGGCATACCATTCGGGAAACTCGGCCTTGATGTGCCGCCAGATCGGGGTGCGCTGGAAACTGTCGTCGACAGAATCCGGATTGTTGCCCGTAGCGGCGAAAGGTGCTGCTGCCATGCTCGTGCCCGCACCCGAACCGGAGGCTGGCAGGAACGCACTCAGTTCATCACGTTTGACGACCGCCAGCGTGCCGACGCCAACAAGCAACGCTACGGCCAAGGCTGCTGCGAACTTTGCCACCCCGAACCCGCGCTTCGGTGCGGCGTTGGCTTTCCGTCCCGGCCGCAGTTGTGAACTCGCCATCAGCGATACATTGGCTAAATCGTTGGGAGAGTGATCGGCCGCAAGCCCCGGTCGAACCGGCTTGGTCTGTAGTTGCCGCGCTTGAACAGGAACCGGTTGCGCCTGACGATTTAACGGCTTCGCGCGGCTGGCAGCGGCTGGCGCCGCTGGTTCGCGCGCTTCCACGGGCTTCGAAGTCCAATTTTCCCGTTCTTGTAATTGCGAGGCGGGCCCGGCGTTTCTTTCCAGCTCACGGAACGCGGCCGCCGCGGCCAATTGATTGGGCGACTGCAGTGCCGGTTGCGAAGCACCTGTTGCGTTCGAGTTGTCGTCGGGGCCATGCGAAGCAGGCTCGAGTGCGTACGGATCAGGACTGCGGGTGTCTCTCACGCCCGGCAAGTTCACCGGTCGAAAATCGCTGGCGTAGGAAGGTCCAGCAGTCGCCGGCCCAGAACCCTCGACGGTGGGATTGGGCACCACCTGCTGTGGCACCACCTGCTGCGGCATTGGCTGCTCGCGTATCGCGAAGACTTCGGGCGCGGGACGCCAGTCGGCGAAGCCTGAACGCCAGACGAGATCGTGCTCGCGCAGATGCCCCATGTCGACGAACGTGCGCATCTCTGTCTCGCTCAGAGGGCCATGTTGCTGACCGTCCCGCGCGAGGAACCATTCGATGGCGGAAGTTGTGCCCGTCATATTTACCACTCAGGTGCAACAACGGCGGCCGAAGCTGGCAATCGCCGGTTTTACTTCGCTGATTGTTTTCGTCACACAGGTCGTGACCAAAGGTCAATGCGCGACATCGATATTGCTCGCGCTAGATCGTCGATGGCGCACAATATAGCTTCTAGTATGGCGAAGCCTTTTGTTTTGCGGGTCAACCTGATGAGTTGGCTGAAAACTGCCCACACGGAGGCGGTTCCTGTTGCGTTGCTGAGCGCCGGTGCTATATAGGCTCTCGCGTGCCGGGCGACCGAAGCGCAGGAGACGTGGCCGAGTGGCTGAAGGCAACGGTTTGCTAAATCGTCATACCTCTCAAGGGTATCGAGGGTTCGAATCCCTCCGTCTCCGCCACCTAACTCATTGATATCACTCATAAAAACGTCTTTCGAGGCTGAATTCGAACTTCGTCCGCAATGTCCGGGGGTT
>JANOOW010000457.1:0-6372 GCA_031421555.1 Hyphomicrobiaceae bacterium
CTAGCAACACTAGTCGAAAAGTACGGCGCTAGTTCGTGCATCCAGCGTCAAGCGGTTCAACTTGAAGCTGCGCGCCTTCAACAATCCGTGCCACAGTTTTTGCACTTTACCATTATCAGTCCTTACATTCCGCCCACGATAGCCTTGTTGCTGCGGCCCCTACTCCTGGCGCATGCAGTTGAGGGCGCTCCCTGGATGCGCAAGGTCCACGACGGCACGTGGCGGTGGCACATCATTGCCATGATTGCATTCGTCAGCACCTGTTATCTGGGCCTGACGAACGCTCTTTTCCTATGCGGTTCTTATTGGGGAGATGTTCAACCGTTAATCGCCGATTTCTACTATCAGGCGAAGTATGGTCTGACTTTTTTTTCCTATTCTATTCCGTTTATGGCGTGCGTCCTCGTAGTTGGTTATCAGTCCGCCACAAGTGCTCTGAAACTCACCCGCCGTATTGCAGCCCCAGGCACTTCCACCCCAACCTCATCAAGTAAGGAATAGCGAAATGGCCGATCTTGCAGTCAATGTGGTGTCGTTCTGCGGACCAGTTCTTGAATGAACTCCAGGCCTCAGACTCAGCAGACAAGCATTTGGTCACCACCTTCACCTCCCCACAACCGTCATCCCGGCCAAGGGAGGCGTGTTTCCGCCGACCGCGAGCCGGGACCCAGCTCTAATGTGCCGAAGGCTCGATAATGCTCTTGGGCCTCCGGCACTCTTTCGCTGGGTCCCGGACAGCCGACGCTGCGCTCACGGCTTCCGGGATGACGGCAAAGGGTGGGGAAGCAGAACTCGATACAGGCCAACGGATTTCAGTAGGGTCCGGGCATACCAGCGATCAATCGGGGCGCGGCTTCCGGGAACGCGTGCATGCGGAGCAGGGCCGCAATCAATCATCGGATTGAATCGTAGGGTGCAATAGCGCCCTCGCGTATTGCACCGTCTCGCATCGATCACCGAACTAGGGGCCGGTGCAATACGCTTCGCTATTGCACCGGCCGCATCCCGAGCGCCCTCACCACGATCACCCCGGCACGTCCGCACTCAATCGATGTTCTCTTGCGGGGCGTTGAAGGTGTCGCACTGCTGCATGTTGCCGGTCTTGAAGCCTTGGCTGAACCAGCGCACGCGGGCAGCGGACGAACCGTGCGTGAAGGCATCCTTGACCACGCGGCCAGAGCCCATGTTGCGCTGGATCATGTCGTCGCCGATCTGCGACGCGGCGTTCAGACCCTCCTCGATATCGCCTTGCTGCAGGCGGCTCTTCAGTTGATCGTTGAGCTTCGCCCATACACCCGCAAGGCAATCCGCCTGCAACTCCATGCGTACCTGGATGCGATTGGCCGTGCGCTGATCGGCACGCTCCTTCAACTCCTGCACGCGATCGGCGATGCCAAGCACCGTCTGCACGTGATGACCGACTTCGTGCGCCACTACATAGGCCTGCGCAAAGTCGCCCGGCGCGTTGAACCGCCGCTTCAACTCCTCATAGAACGCCAGATCGATGTAGACCTTGCGATCGAGCGGACAATAGAACGGGCCCATCGCGGTTTGTCCGGTGCCGCATGCAGTCGGCGTCGCACGGTCGAAAATGACCAGCGTCGGCTCCGTGTATTTTTTGCCGAAGCCCTGGAACACACGGGTCCAAACATCCTCGGTATCGGCCAGCACGCGGCTGATAAACTTCTTCATTTCATCGGCGTTCGCCGATTGACGGGGCTTGTTGCCCGGCAAGCCCGGCAGTTCGAATGGATTGCGCTGCGTTGTCGGCTGACTGCCAGGTTGCGACCCCGGCATTTGCGGTACGCGCGACATATCGGGCATGCCGCCACCGCCGCCACGCAGCAGATCGAGTGGGTTAAAGCCGAACAGCAGCATCACCGCGCCGATGATCAACATCGTCGTCAGGCTGAAACCGCCGCGCCCGCCGCCGCCCATCGGGATCGGCATGCGGCCACCGCCGAACATGCCACCGCCGCCTTCGCCGCGCCGGTCCTCGACGTTCTTGCTTTCACGATCCTGTTCGTCGTAGCGCATCGGGAATTCCTGGTTCTTGAAAGCTTGGCCGGTGATCCGCCTCGCTATTGTGCACTTCAGCGGATGCGACACAAGTTTGTCGTATCACTGGCGCGGTTCTTTATCGGACACCGTCTCGATGTCCGCTTTGCTGACCGGCGGCGGCAGCTTCTTCTGCTCGGGCGTAGTCTTGACCTTATCGCTTTGCCGCAGCAAGGACTTCACGCTTCGGGACGCGGCCACGGTGCCGTCGTTCGCAAAAGCCTCGTGGTTGGCCTCGATCTCCTTGAGCTCGTACTTGTAGTTGACCATCAGCCCGTGCGCCTCCGCCAGGCCTTTCGGCGAGGTATCGCCCAGCCAATTGATGCGCTCGAGCTTGGCGCCGTTGCCGAGATGGAACCGCGCAACCTGATCGACAGGCCGGCCATCGCCGTTCTTGGCGATGAGGAAGTAGTGCGCCGCCAATGCCATCAAGCCCGGCTTCAGGGTGGTCTCGCTCGACGGATCGTCGACCCACTCGGGGTCGTTGAGCTGGGCCAGCGCCACGCGATCGGCCGTGGTGATGATGCCGGCCGCCATGTCCGCGCGCACGCGGTCGAGCCAGCGGGCGAAGTGCGGCGCCGGCGAAAGCGTCACGAACGTCTTGAGCGCCGGATGTTCCTTGGCGAGTTCCTCGGCGACCTGCTTGATCAAAAAGTTGCCGAACGAGATGCCGCGAAGTCCCTCCTGGCAATTGGAGATCGAGTAGAACACAGCCGTGGTCGTCGGCACGGCCGTGGTCTTACGCTCCTCGTGCAGTACATCGGTGATGCCGCCTGGGATCTCACCCATCAGCGCGACCTCGACGAAAATCAGGGGCTCGTCGATGAGCGAAGGGTGAAAGAATGCAAAGCACCGCCGGTCGGCCGGATCGAGCCTGCGCCGCAGATCGTCCCAGCCCTGGATCTCGTGCACCGCTTCGTACGCGATAATCTTGTCGAGGATCGCCGCCGGTGTCTGCCAATCGATCCGGCGCAAGACCAAAAAGCCGCGATTGAACCAGGAATAGAGCAGGTGCATCAGGTCGCTGTCGACCTGGGCCAGCGCCGCGTTCACGGCCGCATCGCCTTTGGGCTGGCGCAGCAGATCGCGCCGCATGGCGACGATTTGCGCCGTCGCGCCTGGAGCGAGGTTCAATCGGCGGAAGAATTCCTGGCGTGGACTTTCGAGCACCGCCTGGAGACGAGCAAGGTTCGCATCCGATGGATCCTTCGCAAAGGTGGCGGAGGCGAGCTTTGCCTGTGCCCGGTCGGGCTGCATCGCCTCGGCAAGATAGCGGAAGAACGCCCGCTTTTCGTCATGGTTCAAGTTGGCGTAGCGCGCCAGCAATTCGCGCGCGAGCACGACGCCCGATGCTTCGCCGCGACTGGAGACGAGGGCTGCGGCCAACGCCTCGATCGTCTCGCCGCTGCCGGCGCCCCGCAGCGGCCGGGGCAGCAACTGCCGCCCCTGCTCTGCGACAGTGTTCATCAACTCTTGCAAGAACGTGACATTGATCATCCGAAGTCCTTGGCGTTCGTGTGCCCGGGAGCCGCTGAGGCTGCATTCCAATTGCGTCAGCGGGTCATTTATACAGAACGCAAGAGCACGCCTGCAATGCGACGTGGTTGTTGGTCTCGGGCAAATTACTCCGATAGCTTAGTTACACGAAAACTCCCGGAGGAAGTGTCATGAAACAAGCAGCATTTGCCATCACCACGGCCTGTGTCATATTCTCAAGTCCTGTGCCTACGTGCGCCCAGCAGGCCAATACAGTCGCGCCTCAGATCACGACCGGGGACGAGCAAGGCATGTCCAAGGAACGGCTTGCTCTTATCTCAGCCGTGATGAGGGAGCAAATCGGGAAGGGTATCTTTCCCGGCGCCGTGACCGTAGTCGCCCGGCGGGGCCAAGTCGTGCATTTTGAAGCGCACGGTTTTCTGGATGCAGCCAAAAGCAAGCCGATCGCCAACGATAGCTTGTTCCGGCTCGCTTCCATGACCAAGCCGATCGTGTCAGTCGCTGCAATGATGCTGATCGAACGTGGCACCATGAAGTTGAACGATCCGATCTCGACCTGGCTACCCGAACTGAAAGACATGAAGGTCGAGACGCAGGTCACCGATAAGGACGGTAAAGTCACGACGGAGGATGTCGCCGCTGCAAGGCCGATATTCGTCCACGATCTGCTGCGTCACACAGCCGGCTTAGTCTACGCGGGCACCACCAAGTCGGCGCGAATCAAGGAGGCTTACGAGAAAGGCAACATCGAAGCACGCGAGACCGACATCTCCGGCGACGATATGCTGAAGGCCTTGGGGCAAATTCCGCTGGCGCATCAGCCCGGCACGTTCTGGGAATACTCGATCGCGGTCGACGTGCTGGGCCTGCTGCTCGAACGGGTTACCAAGAAGCCGCTCGATCAGGTGTTGAGCGAAATGCTGCTGACGCCACTCGGCATGAAGGATACTGCGTTCTGGGTCGAACCGTCGAAGGTTGCCCGGCTCGCTGAAACGCTCGATGCCGACGCGCAGAAGGCGCCGATGCTCAAGTCCTACCGCCAATTCGCGAAGCCCGATGGCCGCAACTACCTCAAGGGCGGTGCCGGGCTCGCCGGCACGGCCGGGGATTATCTCAAGTTCAGCCAGATGATCGCCAACGGCGGCGAGTATGAGGGCAAACGGTATCTATCGAAAAAGACCGTCGAGTTCATGTTGGCCGATCATACCGCCGGCATGGGCGGCTCGACAATCGCTTCGACTGGTCCGGGCTATGGTTTTGGCCTCGGCTTCGCGACACGCCTGCACGATGGCATGGCCTGGGTGCCAGGCTCCAAGGGCGACGCGATGTGGGCCGGCGCATGGGGCACCAGCTTCTGGATCGACCCCAAGGAAGGCCTGGTCGGCATCTTGATGTCGCAAGGCCCGTCCACCCGCGTGCACTCGCGGATGCTGTTCAAAAACCTCGTCTACGGCGCGATGGTAAAGTGAGAAGTGAATCGGGGGCGGCGTGCCCCCTATGACCTTACCACGACTTGAACGGAGTTTCGGGGATCGGCGTCAACGGCGCCTTTCTTGCAGCGTAGGCGGTCAGGTTGTCGACGACGAGCTGGCCCATCGCGTCGCGCGTGAATACGGACGCCGAGCCCAGATGCGGCAGCAGCACGGCGTTCGGCAGCGTCATCAGCTCCGGATTGATTTTCGGCTCGTTGTAGAACACGTCGAGGCCGGCGGCGAAGATCGTGCCCTTGCGCAAGGCGTCGATCAGCGCCGGCTCGTCGACGACGCTGCCACGCGCCATGTTGACGATGATGCCGCGCGGGCCGAGCGCCTCGAACACCGCTTTGTTGATCAAGCTCTCGGTGGCGGCACCGCCGGGTGTGATGATCATCAACGTATCGACATCGCGCGCCATGGCGACGATGTCGTTGTAGAACGGATAGGACACGCCGGCCTGCTTGGTGCGTCCAAAATACGAAATCGGCAGTCCGAAGGCAGCCGCGCGCTTGGCGATCGCCTTGCCGATGCGGCCATAGCCGACCATGCCGAGCTTGCGATCGCGCAACGAAGCGGGCGACAGCCGGTAGTCGCCGTCGGCCGCCCATTTTCCGGCGCGCAGATACTGCTCCGCTTGCCCGAGTTCCCTCACCGTCATCAACAACAGGCCAAGCGCCGTGTCGGCGACTTCCTCGTTCAGAACGTCGGGCGTGTTAGCGACGATGATGCCGCGTTGAGCTGCCGCGTTCACATCGATCGAGTCGTAGCCGACGCCGAAATTGCTGATAACCTTCAGCTTCGGCAGTCGCGCGATGAGGGCGGCATCGGTCTTCACGCCGGTGTGTCCGCCGGTGCAGATCGCTTCGATGCGCGAACTCGCCTTCGCCAGCGCGTCCTCTATCCCCGCTGGAGTTGCCGCCTTGTGAACCTCGAATCCCTCGAGCAATTGACGTTCGATAAGCGGCATCATGGGGCCGGTCTGCAGCAAGGCTGGCTTCGACATCGAGGGAAAACTCCGGGGTGGTTGCTTTTCGGCCCGAACGCTATCACCGGATGCCCGATCGCGACAACGCTTAGACGACCTTCATTATTGCAATGCAGCCCAAATCGATTGAGAAAGGCGCGATGACGGTTAAAACCTACGACGTTGCGATCATCGGCGGCGGCCACAATGGACTGGTGTGCGCGGCGTATCTGGTCGGCGCGGGCCTGAGCGTGATCGTGGTGGAGAAGAACGCCACGACCGGCGGCGCGGCAATCACGGAGGAGTTTGCGCCGGGGTTCCGCAACTCGGTCGCATCGTACACGGTCAGTCTGCTCAACCCGAAGGTGATCCGCGACC